>NZ_JBMERD010000002.1:0-301468 GCF_048820935.1 Orrella sp. 11846 | reverse complement strand
TTTTTTCTGTATCTCATTGATTTGTTTTTCAAGTTCAGTTTTCTCATTTTGAAGTGTTTGCGCTTGAGTCTCGAGGGTACTAATTCGAGCCTGCAAATCTTCTCGAGCTTTTACAAACCCTGAGCGATGTATCGCTTCTTGTCTGCGCTGTTGTTCAACGATCTGACGATAACGATACATTTTGTTTGTTTCTGACTCACTCATTGGAGTATCTTCGGGCAGCAAATCTAACAAAGCTACAGCACGAGCCGTTTGACCGGCATCTGCACATCTAAACGCCAACCATTTAAGTCGAAACGGCTTAGGATCAATTTCATAAGCCCTTTCTGAAACACTTAACGCTTTGTCATACTGTCCCTCGTCTCGTTCAAATCGGGAAATAGCAGTATATGCAGAAGCTTGATGATGGAAAGAAACATCGGCGTCTTTCAAAAGTTTTTCGACAGCTTTAATGCCTTGATTTTTATAAGTCTCTACAACCTTGCTGTAATGTTTATCACCTAATACGTTAGGCACCGACTGTTGACGACTCTTTTTCCAAAATGTCAGCAACTGTTTTAAAGCTGCGGTGACACCCTGTTCCCCATCACCTGTGCGAATGAGTATTTTGCCAAGATGAGCACTCAAGCTATTCTCTAGGACGATGTCGCGCTCATAGCGCATCACTTCAACTTGTGTTTTTAGCGATTCATTTTCGGCAAGCACATCAGGCCATCGCTCATCAACCCAACGCAATTCACTCTTTGCTGTTGAAGATTGACCTGAAGGTTTATTTGTGATTGCTTCTGTACTTAGACCTTGTAATCGTTTATTCTCGAGATAGTACTTCTCAAGCTCTTCCTGAACCAAATGGAGCTGTTCAAGCAAAAGATCATTTTCTTCTTGTAGTCGTTGTATGGATTGATCACTCATGCGTAAACCTATTATGTTGGTAATTAGGCAATATGGCCGTCATGTAGATAGTTAATAAACGAGAAAAATAGATCAAACAGATGTCAAGCGTTTGAGATAAGAAACCAACTGCTCAATCAACGTGATCTCTGACAATGGCGCCAAGTAATTTCAGAATACCCGCCACAACCAATGCAAGGATAATACTGACAACTGAGTTATAAATACGCCGTGGTTCCAAGGGGTACTCTGGCGTAGTGGGTGCTTGAAGAATAGACACCTTATCTAGCATACGAGTCGCATCAAAACGCCCTTTTTCAAGCGCCATCAAAGCGGACTGGTACATTTGCTGACTAAATTCGACAGCTAACTCGAGCTTTTGATACTGCTCTAACGAAACATTCAAACTACCACCAGTCGATTCGGTGAGCTTTCCGCGTTCCTGAGCAATCTGCCGATCAATCGACTTGATTGATTGTGTCAGCATTCGCACATTCGGGTGATTAGGTTCAAGTCCAGGCGGCAAAGCATCGAGTCGCGTTTCAATTTGCGCACGTTGACTCTCTAAGCTGGCAATAATGGCCCCGATACTTTCTGCCTGGGCCTTGGGGGTCAACATTTCCTCACGGTTCTGAAAAGCCAGTAGCGCCTGACTCGCATTTTCAAACTCTTCGCGAGCGAATTGAACTTGCCGCGTCAAGAAATCGACCTGAGTATCCGCCAATTCATGACCTAACTTATTCATATACTCTTCACCATGCGCCACCATAAAGGCGGTCATCGCCTTAGCTGTTTGCGGATCATATGCTTCAGATCGAATACGCAGTACACCGGGCAATTCATCAAACTCAACGCTAATCATTGTTCGAAGATAACGATACAACCATTCAGCAGGCGCATCCTCAAACCAAAATCGAGAAAACACATCATGATCAGAGTGGCTAAATTTCTGACGCAAGCCTAGTGTGTCGTCAAGCTTCTGAAGCATATCAACTGACAGCAAATACTCTCTCAGCAGCAATTGGTCCAGCTGGTTCACGCCCGCAACACCCGAAATCAACATCCCGAGATCAAATGGCGATGTACTAGCTGAATCTGTTTTACGAATCACAACATTTGCATCGGACACATAGCGATCCGAGGCAATGACACTCCAATAAACAACTAAGAGCGCAGAAAAAATCAAAGTAAACCGCGCTAACGTGTCAAAAACCCGCACAGATAAGACATTGTCTTTTGTCCATCGCCAGGTTTTCTGCAAAATAGTTTGCTGTTCTTCTCGTACTTTTGATGTTGCCGATGTTTGTTCTTGACTTGTGTTATTGACGCTCATTTTGGCAACGAATCCTTATAATCTTTAAGTGCATCTTCAATATCGTCATACCAATAAGCCTGCCCATCACGCATCCAAACACCTGATTCACAAAACTGTCGTAATGTGCTGTCACTATGAGCCACCATAATCATGCCTGCATGATTGGTTTTAGCTTTAAAAGCTTGCGCCGCTTTTTTCTTAAAGGCAGCATCACCTGCTGCGGTTACTTCATCAGAAATATACATGTCAAAATCAAACGCCAGTGACAACCCAAACTGGATTCGGGAGCGCATACCTGAAGAATAGGTGTAAATCGGACGATCAAAAGCTGGGCCAATCTCCGCAAAATCCTCAATATAGGCTAAGCGATCCGCAATATCAGCCGGATCATCATGGCCATGAACACGACACACGAACTTGGCATTCTGACGACCTGTTAATGATGGCTCCAAGCCACCACGCCCCATGGGCCATGACAAACGACAATTGCGTTCAATCGTGCCCCGATTAGGATGGTCAATTCCACCGATCAAACCCAACAGTGTGGACTTACCAGCGCCATTTACACCAATTAAACCCACCTTACTTTCCTTAGGAATCGTGAGATTGATGCCTTTGAGCACCCAGGGCCCCATACCATGCCGTGTCCAGTACCGCTTATACACATCTCGCACAACAATCATCGCATCACCAATTCTTGGTCAAATCGACGGTACAACACCAAACCGACAAAAAAGGTAATCACTGCGCACTTCCAAAGGTATGTCATGCTGGCCCCCGGCACCATATGGTAATAAGCTCCAAATCCGCTGCGTGCATACTCCAAACCATTAGCCACTGGGTTATACATCAACCATGTGATATAGGGCTCAGGAACCATGTTCAAAGGAAAAACCACACCCGATGCAATCATCAACGGCATCATCGCGATCGACAAAAGATGCTTTGTTTCCGGCACTAACCGCATGAGCACGGAGGCAATCATGCCGTAACCAAAGGCAAACAACCACAACCCTCCCCAGGCTAGAATCACGATCAGTGGATCAACTGGAATAAAAGAAAAGCCAAACTGTGCGATCACTGTCATGGACACCAAACCCACTATAAACATCAACACAACTTCTAAGAATGCACGGATCAACGCTGCATCAAAAGGTTTGACTTGGCGATACGCAAATAAGGCTTTATTTGAATCGATTGCATGTGTGACTTGGGTCGCTGTTCTGCGAAACAAGAAAAACGCTAAAAACCCCACCACAATCCAAACGGCAGTGGGCATCCCAGCAATATGACGAACACGAATTACAGACCAGATCCACGCGTAGAACGCCATCTGCATGAGCGGCTCTACGAGCAGCCACAACCAAGCTGCTCGCATATCAAAGAGTCGCTCAAGCGCCTCTCTCAAAAACAAAGCGTTCCAAACGGCCAACGTCACGCGAAGTGGACCACGAACCTGATTAGTTTCTTGTTCTTTCATCCTTAACGAGCTGCTGACTGGACCGTCATCGCTGGCGACAATACGGAGCCAATCATCCGCAAGAACTTGGTAATCTCAGCCGAAGGTGCGTTGGCGACATATAGCACGTCTTGATCATCAATCGGGAAATTTTGCACTACAAACAGTGACCCAGGATCCCTGAGATTCACTTCATACACCACCGGCACGCGACCTTGTAAATCCACAGCACTCAGATCGGCATCGTCAACGAGTGAAGCATCTTCAAATCGGAACACAAATACACCGCGAGCATCTGCGCGATTGTCATCTAAACCGCCCGATCGAGCCAATGCTTGGGCCAAGGAAATACCCTTCGCCTCAAACTCAACCTCTGCATTACTACCTGTCGCACCTAGCACCGTAAAGCTCTTGGGCTGATAAAGTGCTGTCACAACATCACCCGGTTGAAGCGTAATATTCTGTTGGGGGTTACGAATGATGGAATCTAAAGCCATGGTTGCAGTCGTTTTACCGCGCGATAACTGGATAGCCATGCGTTTAATCGCTTCTTTGGTTCCACCACCAGCGGCAACCGCATCGAGTAAGCGTTCACCCATCGGTGTCAGTGGTATCCGAGCTGAATTATTCACATCACCCACAACAGTCACTGTAGCAGAGTTGTTCTTAATGACTCGTACAATTACCTGCGGTAAATTCGCTTTACCCGTCAAACGTTTGACGATTTCTGCTTCGATCTGCTGTGCGGTGCGACGGCTCACAGGTATGTAACCAGCAAAGGGAATCGAAATCGTGCCATTGGCAGCAACCATCTGCTCCGGAAACACCGACACATGCGAAGCAGCGACCTCACCAGCGGTCGACATGGCCATTGAGCCAAACAGCAATGCAGGCGGTGCTTCCCATACGGACACTTCAAGAATATCCCCTGGTCCTACAAGATATTGATTCTGTGCATTTTGTTTAAAAACTTTAGAAAACTCATCTAGCTTTTTGGCTTCGAGAAGTTTTCTGGCGAGTTTGTCATGCACAGTTAAGACTTGAATACCTGGCTGAACAGTCTCTTCTTCAGAAACCGTCTGCACTTGCTCGCGGCTCGGACCGTCGGCAGATATCCAGCCAGGCATGGTGGCACAACCACCCAACAACAAGACGCTCGCCATGGCACTGATGCGTAAGATCCGTTTTAAAAGGTCCGAGCGGTTTACACGCTCGTCCCCACAACCCAAATGGTTAATATTCATAGTTTTCGGACTCATTTGCCGATTCTTTTCATTGTTTGTGTTAGCACTTGCACTGTATGCTCAAGCTGTGCTTCATCATGTTCAGCTGACAAGAAGAACCGCAAACGCGCCGCTTTTTCTTCAACACCCGGATAAATGATGGGCTGCACATGAATGCCTTCCTCATACAGTGCGTTCGATAGACTCACCGCCTGAATCGAGCCTCCCGTCATCACAGGCACCAGCGCATGACCTTGAGCATAGCCAGTCGCTAATCCTTGGTTTTTGAGCATACTCAAAAAACTGGCACAATTGTGCTGCAAACGTGTAACACGTTCAGGTTCAGCTTTCATGAGAGCCAATGCCTCAATAGAAGCCGCAGCCAAAGGCGGTGCAATCCCCACGCTATAGACAAATCCAGGTGCTGCGTATTTCAAATGCTCGACCAAGGCGCGGTCACCACAAATGTAACCACCACAACTTGCGAGCGTTTTACTTAGTGTGCCCATCCAGATGTCAACTTCGCGCCCATCCACATCATAATACTCGTGAAGGCCGAACCCTTTCTGGCCTAAAATACCCAGACTATGGGCTTCATCAACCATCAAAAATGCTTTGTAACGTCGTTTAAGCTCTATCAATGTCGGCAAATCGGCAATATCGCCGTCCATACTATAGACGCCTTCCACCACGATCAAGACGCGCTCGAACTGTGTCCGCACCTCACTTAATATACGCTCTAAATCCTGCATATCGTTGTGGGCAAAAGAGCGTCGTGCTGCGCCTGACAACTGGATACCCATGAGAACGCTATTATGAATTAGGCTGTCATGAACCACAAGATCACGTGGTCCAAACAAATGGCCGATCGTACTGACATTGGTTGCATGGCCACTGACGAAGACAACGCAATCATCCACACCATAGACGTCTGCAAGCGCGTTTTCAAGTTCACGCTGAATCGGTCGCTCACCCGCGACCAATCGGCTTGCTGACACGGTCGTACCATACCGATCAATTGCATCTTTTGCGGCTTGATTGATCTTGGGATGGCCTGCCATCCCAAGATAGTTATAACTCGCAAAATTTAGGTATTCTCGGCCATCGATCAGAGTGCTCGCACTGGCGCTGCCGTCGTGCATCTTAAAAAAAGGGTTTTGTAATCCAAGCCGGGTTGAAACGGCTTTGGACACCAACATCTGCTCATACGCTGGATGTTGATCAAAACGCACATAGGCTTCAGGAATATCTGAGACACTCGTCCTCGGCGCGACATTCGTTGCAGCACGAGACGCAATAGAAGGCTTATCTGCTGTCGATGTACTTTTTTTGCTCAGAATGTGACTAATCAGCTTATTTCTGGCACTTTGCGCAAGAGTGGTTTTTTTCATTCGATGAGTTTAGTACCATCAGTGGCTAATTGTCTGGCCGCCTGATCTAACGCTTCAAGCTCGTCTTGTGTCAACTCGACACCGTGCTGATCCAGCAGACCTGAAATTTTTTGTGCATCGTCATCTAACGACGAATCTGAGGACCGAGTTAAGAGTTTTTCCAAAATACGTTGAGATACATTGACGACGGTCGGAGAGTCATTCAACATCATCACTGGAAGCTGAAGTTTGAAACGTTGCTCCAAGCCAACCGCCAACTCGACAGCCATCAAAGAGTCCATGCCTAAATCATGTAGTGAGCGCTGGAGATCTATACGATCAACGGGCATCGAGAGTGTTTGTGCGACCTCTCGCGCAACATAGTCCTGCACGACAATCAGCATTTGCTCCGGTGTTTTGCCCTGCAACAATGCGTCAAGATCTTGCTCATCTGAAACCTGTTCTTTTCGGTCTCGGTTGAGCAATTCAAAGCGCAAGCTTTGCGCACTCGGTAATAACCGTGACAAGACATTCCAATCAAAATCGCCAACAATGATCGTTCGCTTAGGATCATTCTCTAACGCACTGCCTAGTGCGCGTAATGCTTGTTCGCTAGACAGTGGTGCACGTCCTAGGCGCTGCTCAAGGCTGTTCCGAACAGCCTGCTCACGTGTGAGATATCCAGCATCTCCGATCGGCCCCCAAGCTAAACAAGTCACGGGTAAACCTTCGGCACGGCGCAAGTCAGACAATGTTTCCAGTCCTAGGTTTGCAGCCACATAATTGCTCTGCCCAGGGTTACCAATGGCTGTCGTCACTGAGCTGTACAGCACAAAATGCTCCAAACCATCCTCAAGTGTGGCTTCATGCAAATTCCAAGCGCCTAAAAGCTTGGCATTCAAAACCGTTTGCATGTGCTGCGCATCCATATCCATCACCAAACGATCGGCAAACACGGCAGCTGCGTGAATCACACCACACAATGGCGGCATGTCAGCCCGAACCGCTTGGAGAGTGGATATCACCGACTGCGCATCGCTGACGTCACAAGCCAATACTTGGACTTGGACACCTTGCTCACTAAACTCTTCCAGCACGGTCTCTACGTCGGGCGTGTCCAGACCTCGGCGACCGACCAAGGTTAAATAACGCACGCCATGTTGAGTCAACCAACGCGCCGTTTCCAATCCGAACCCAGACAAGCCGCCGGTCACAAGCCAAGTGCTTTGCGAATCAAATGCTGGCTGTGAGGCTTCGGGAATCATTGGATCCATGTCAGAAAGCGTCGGATTCGCGTCCTTAAGCGACACAACGATCTTGCCAATGTGATGCGCTTGTTGCATGACGCGAAACGCATCCACAACTTCGGTCGCCTCAAAAGCACGATACGGCAATGGGTTGAGTACGCCTTGCTCAAAAAGTGCCATCACTTTTTTGAACAGTTTCTCCGCAAGTGCTGGGCGTCCATTTAGCAACTGATCCGCATCAATGCCAAAATAGCTGATGTTATGACGCATAACGCGCAAGCCAATGGCCGTGTTTTCGTAAAAATCACGTTTACCGAGTTCCAAAAACCGTCCAAATGGTTTCAACACATCCAAACTGCGACGCATGGCTTCACCAGCCAACGAATTCAAGACGACATCAACGCCTTGGCCTTGCGTGAGCGTGAGTATCTCATCTGCAAAATCTAAACTACGCGTATCGAACACATGATCAGCACCCAAAAGCCGTACAAAATCGCGCTTTTCAGGTGTACCTGCTGTTGCAAAAATCTCTGCACCCAAATGTCGTGCAATCTGTATTGCTGCAATTCCCACGCCGCCTGCTGCACCATGGATTAGTACACGCTCACCGGGTTCAACCTGGGCCAAATGCGCAAGTGCATAGTAAGCCGTAAAGAACACAGTTGGGACCGTCGCTGCCGATTCAAAACTCCAATCTTCTGGAATTTGCACCAAAGCATCTTCGCGAGTCACTACGTGACTAGAAAAGCATGCAGGCCCAAAACCCATGACGGCGTCACCGACTTTCATGCCCTGAACGTCAGATCCGACTCGACTGATGACGCCTGCCATCTCTAGGCCTAAACTCGCACCAGCAAACCCATCTTCAACGGCTTCATCGGGCAACAAGCCCAACAAATACATAATGTCTCTAAAATTCAGACCCACAGCGTGAGTTTGCACTTCGACTTCATGCGCTTCGAGTGTTTTCTCAGGGTTTGCAAGCCACAATAGGTTGCGAAGTTTGCCCGGCACAAGAAAGTCGAGTCTAAACCGTGAAGCGTCATTTTCCGTTTGCGTGGCTAGGTGACTATTCGTTTCACTCTCATCAAGGGGATGTAGGACAGGGACATAACGACCCTGTGCCAAACACAAAATTTCATTGGCTTGATCGGGATGCATAAGTTCATTGACCAGCCGATCAAGATCAGTGTTTAGTTCTGAATCATCTTTACCTAAATCAATCAGAGTTGGATTCAAAGCGCTCATTTCATTCATGAGCACACGTCCAACTCCCCACAACGCAGCTTGACCTGGCAATCCGTCTCCACTTGCTTGGACTGGTTCAGCCAGAACGGCCTCACGTGTCACAATCCATAAACGTGACGGAACTACCTGATTGCCTAAGGCTTGCGTTTGTCTCGACAACTGTTGCACAAGCGCAATCAACTCATTCGCTGTATCCGATGTCTTTTCCATCGATTGATGCCATCCGCGTAAAAACACGACATGATTGGCATCAACTGCCTTGAATTCATCCAGTTCAATCGAAACATACTGTCCATTGGCCTGCAATCGCTCAGACAGTTGCTGAGCCCACGAGTGTGTTTCTTCATCAGCCATGAGCACCCAAGACTGCGCCTGTTGTGCCGCGCAGACAAGTGGCATTGGATCAGTCGCTTGCGAGCTTGCATTCGCAAAGATCAAGAAACCACCTTCAGACAACTCACCACTGGTGGGCTCTTCATACAGGCTTTCAACTGTAAAACCGCTGTCAGTTAAAAGCGTCTGCCATGTCTGTGGCACGCACAATGGCGAGACAACGGATGCAGCGACCATCGTGCCATCTTGCTGCGCACGAAGCCACCAGTTGCTCTCGAGCCCATGCAGGAAATGCGCGCTCCAGTCCGGATAGCGCTCTGCTACAACCAGCTGGCCATTTGCTGCCATGCGAGCTTGGATCTGCTCCAACACGGCTTGTGATTCAGACATTCGATGCAAGGTGTGGCGCAAAATGACCAGATCGAACTGACCCAGATTTGTATCGAATAAAGCCTCTGGCGTTTGTAAATCCAACTGATACACGGACACAGCATGCTGTGCTTGGTAATACGCATGCAACGTACTTTCTAGCCCGGCATCCGTCACACCCAGCACATACTCATAGCGATCATCGTCTAAATGCCGAATCAGTACATCAGGCAATTGGCTAGGTTCAGCACTCAACTCTAAAACGCGTAGGCGACGATCTTGAGGCAGTGTCGTCGCGAGGGTTTCAAGTGTGGCTTCTAAGCTCAGTCGAATGCCTAGATTGCTCGGATCATCTTCATAAAGCCCTGCGTAAATCGGTGAAGTTCGCAAAGCTTCATACAAAGCCTCAGCACTTAACTCACCTCTAAGTAGTTTTGGCAGAGCCAAGCCCCAGTGACCCATTAATGTCAACTGTGGCATGAACTCAGGATACTGTTGCAGTAGCGTCTGCCAAATTGCCTGAGCCTGTGGGAGTTCTGCATTTTGATCTAAAAATGCGGTGCCATTGCGTATGTCAAGCAAACCTTCTTCACGAAGTAATTCTTCTAGCCAACGAATCAAAGGGATTGTCTGCTCATCATCATAAACAGCCATCCAGCCTGATTCGCTTAACTCATCTGAAGCCCAGGCTGCCTGAAATGCTTCATATGTGAATGCCAGCATCAGCATTTCAGCCAAAGGCAACAATTCGGTAAACCAACGTTCCCGGCTGAGCGCGATCGGCTCTAAACGTGTATTAATTGCCTTGATGAGTTCCTCAACCGGTCGACGTACTGCATCCGTCTGGCTTAACGCATGTGGATGCAGACGCGATGAAACCACCCAGCGCGCATCACGATCGGCTTGAATCCGAGCATTCAGTCGAACTGCTCTGAACCGACAACCGCTCGCCCGTGCAACTAGTCGATCGTGCTGATCAAATAACTCAAAATCTGCCAAAATGGAACGTGGGCCACGCTTAACGATGCGCGCACGTAAATGTGTAGGCTGCTCCAGATGGAAGCGCTCAAGACGACCCACACGAACAGGCAAAAACACCCAGTCAGCTGCTGCGGTCACGCCTTGAGCTTGGACACTGTGTACAAGCGCCTGAAAACACAAATCCAGAAACCCTGGATGCAGTACATAATCGGATTGAGTTAAGTCTTGCACCAACGCTTTCTGACTGCGAATCGACGCGCTGAATCCATCCGCATGTGCTTGGATGCGGTGTAATCCTCTGAAGACTGGACCATACTCCAAGCCAAACTCACGAACCAAATCGTAGTGCGTATCATGATCAATGCTTTTAGCAGATTGATCTATTTGCTTAGCAATTTGGGCACTAGGCATGTGCTCAGATGGTTGCAATAGACGCCCAATTGCGTGCAACACCCAATCGTCGTCACTCAAACGCAATCGGCTTGTGATACGAAACACGCCGTCATCTTCATCAACTACCAAGCGCACTGTTCTGGCATGATGGCCATCCCAAACCATGGGCGCGAGAATTTCTAAATCTTCTAGCCAAACGATTTGACCGTCATACCATTGACGCCCTGCTGCGAGCGCCATTTCGGCATACGCTGCCCCAGGCAGGACCACTGCACCACCCACTTGGTGGTCAGACAGCCAAGGGAACTGCACTGGATCCAGAACATTTTCCCAAGCGGCTTGGTCTCCATACAGAGGCCAACCTAGCAATGGGTGCACTCGTCGACGCGTAATGGCATGCAAACTTTCATTCGTGACAGGATGCCAATAGCGCTCTTTTTGCCAAGGATAGTTTGGCAGTGTGACGCTTGATTGGGCGTCTACCTTCCATGAGTCAAGCACGGTCTGCGGCGCGAGCAACCAAATACGTGAGCACGTTTCTTGCAAATCATTTAACCGATCGCGACCACGGCGCAAAGTTGGCAAGACGCGGGCATCGATCTCAGTGCTATCAATCACATCGCGAATGTAACGCTGCAAAATCGCGTGAGGACCAATCTCTACAAAGATACGGTTGCCGTCTTCTACCATACAGGAAATCGCATCCTGAAATTTGACAGGTTCGCGAATGTTACGCCACCAATATTGTGCATCCAAGGATGGATTCGCAATGGCTGCGCCTTCGACAGTCGAAACAAAGGTCGCTTGTAATTCGTGACTCGATGTCAGATCTTTCAACTGTTGAAGAATCTGTCCCTCGACAGGATCCATGCGCTGGCTATGAAACGCATAATCCAAATCGAGTATCTGACAAAATACTTGTTTTTCTTTAAGCAACGTCTCTAGACGCTGCAAGTACTGGAGGGAACCACTAATCGTCAAATGATTTGGACTATTAAATCCGGCAATCTCAATATCATGTGCATCGCCCAGATCTTGCAAAATCCCAATCAACTCCACTTCTGATAAAGCGACTGCGGCCATACGACCTTGACCTCGTGTCAGGCCTTGCGCTTGACTGCGCACATAGATCACTTCAATTGCCTGCTCAAGCGTTAACGCACCACAAGCCCAAGCTGCAGCAATTTCACCCACACTGTGACCTGTCACCGCACTCGGTACAATTCCTTGCTCATGCAATACCTGCGTGATCGCCACTTGAATGGCAAACAAGAGTGGTTGGGCAACTGTCGTATCCTCCAGCAGGCTCTCAGCAGGCTTGAGCTGCAAAGATTCAAGCACAGAAAAACCGACCACTGGAGACATTTTTGAATCCAGCTCAACCAGACAGTTTTTAAACGTCTCGGACTCTTCAAGCAACTTCAAACCCATGCCTTGCCACTGGGCGCCATTACCTCCATAAACGAAGGCAATGGAGTTGGCGGAATCAAGCTCTTCACCCACAACGGTTTCAGTCACAATGCCGTCGGATTGTTCGTCCTGACTAAAAGCACGTAATCTCGTTTGCAACGCAACCCATGAAGGTGCAGTCACCACTAAACGGTTATCCAACCATTGGCGATTAAGCGCCGCACTGCGCACTAAATCATTGCGAGCTTGATCATCCGCCATTGTGCCCAGTTTATCGGCGTACCGTAAAGCCATTGCTTGCAGTGCTTGTGTCGATCGCGCTGAAATAAAGAGCGGCTCAACCGCTGATTCAGCCGCAGCCACATCGACTTTTGTCTTAGCAACCTCTGAACCAGCTACTTGTGGCGCTTGTAAAATAACGTGCGCGTTGACGCCTCCAAACCCGAATGAGTTCACAGCGCCCACTAAAGGCCGATCTAAAGGCTGCTCAATCGGCACACACGTTTGCGGCAGCGACAAATTCAACGCTTCAAAATCAATATTCGGGTTTGGTGTTTCTAAATGCACAATACCCGGCATTTCTTTATGTTTTAGGGTCAGGATTGCTTTGACAAGCCCTGCCATGCCCGCCCCAGCTTCCAAATGCCCTAGGTTGGATTTCACGGCACCAATAGGTAAAGGCTTTGATCGCGACTGCCCGTATACACGTCCAATCGCTGCGGCTTCAATCGGGTCGCCCACAGGCGTACCTGTTCCATGCGCTTCTACAAAGTCAATCTCGTGAGGTTGTAGGCCAGAACGCGCCAAAACTTGACGCATGAGCTCAGTTTGACCTTCAAAGCTGGGAATTGTAATTCCTGTTTTGCGGCGTCCATCTGCATTGACACCACTCGCCAAAATCACCGCTTCAATCGAGTCACCATCGGCCAAAGCTTGCGCATAGGGCTTCAGTACAGCCACGCCGCCGCCTTCAGAACGGACATATCCATCGCCCGCCGCATCAAAAGAGCGGCAACGTCCATTCGCAGACAACATCGACGCCTTGGTAAACCCTACAAACGGATAGGGGTGCAACAGCAAACTTACACCGGCCGCCAACGCGCACGAGGCCTGACCTGATCGAATCGCCTCACACGCATGATGCAGCGCAACCAAAGACGACGAACACGCAGTGTCTACAGCCAGCGAAGGTCCGTGTAAATCGTAAAAATAAGAAAGACGATTGGCAGCGACGCTCAGCGTATTGCCAGTCATCAGATTGGCGTTGAGTGCTGCGAGGTCATCAAGCCCTCGAGTCCCGTAATCCAGACTTGAGATGCCCACGTAGACCGCGGTATTTGAACCGGCCAGAGTCGCTGGCGCAATTCCACTGTTTTCTAGTGCTTCCCAAGAGAGCTCCAACAGTAAGCGTTGCTGTGGGTCCATCCATGCAGCTTCTCGTGGTGAGATCCCAAAAAACGCAGCATCAAACTCACCAACATCATCGACAACACCCGCATCGAATGTGATGCTTCGGCCGGGCTCAGCTCGATCAGAGTGTTCAAGCTCATCAACAGCCCAACGTTGCGACGGAATTCGAGTAATTAAATCCTTTTTGTCACGAAACGCTTGCCATAGCGCATCCGCATCAGCGCAAGCTCCAGGTAAGCGAAAAGCAGTCCCTATGATCGCAATGGCATCCGCTGGTATATCTCGATCCTGCGTCAAGTTGGACGGCTTGTCGGAGACTTGGATATTTGGCTTTTGTGAAACGTTATTTTGTTTTTTCATTCGATGAAGACCCGAAACACATGAATACACAGATTCATGAGAATCGTATGAATACACCAACGGCGAACAGAATCGCCAAGTCAGTCATTTATAAGTGATTAATTGTGATTTCTTATATTTAAAAAAAACATGCTACCGCCCTATCGTGACACGATCGACAGGCGCAAAAACCATCCAATTTGTTCACCAAAAGGCCATCCCTCAAGCATTTGAGGGGCAGTCCCACCACCTGTAACTATAACTCAGTTGTAGCATGGAACATTATTCAGTCTCCTTTAATGGGAAGCTCTTTGACCCACGCTTAAGGTCTTTTTCTCACTACAAAACTTGCTCAAACCGTTCGCACAATCAACTTACTTTTTCTCGAATCAATTCACAACCGAAACAAAGTATTATTTTTATTTAATTCTTTAATTTAATCACAAATCAGGTAAAACCATCGAGAATAGTTTCAACAACACCTCAATAACCATCACTCTTCTAGTCTAAAACCAAAGCACGACCAATGCGCAGACTTCTTCAAGCCTCAATAGACATTTCGCATGCCCTGTCTTGTTCTTGTTCAAAAAAATATCGATATCTTTCTAACTGTTGTTTTTGTGTCTCGTAAAACACCTCTCAACTCAAGAATATCTTTAGTAACCCGCTGAACTTATAATCTTTCACTACAGTGGCGAAATACAGAAAAATAGAACTTTTCCCTTCTCAATGCTCCCGCTAAATCAACATGACTTTTCTTTTTAGAACGACGATTCTTCACAATAAGTATTGACCATGCTCAAGTGTACGGAAACACTATCACATTGGGGTTAAAATAACCCTAGGGGTAACCGATAAAACCTTCGAAAGTTTTCTTTATTGTCATTTCCAACTGGATACATAATGCACTGGTATCTCGTACACACAAAGCCCAAACAAGAAAAACAAGCACTCATGCAACTTGAGCAGCAAGGCTTTCAGTGCTATTTACCCACACTCTTTTTAGAAAAACTACAACGAGGCAAGCTTGTCGTTAAAGAAGAACCTTTATTTCCGCGATACCTGTTTATACAATTAGGGAGAGCCGCCGATTCACCAAGTTGGGCGCCTATCCGCTCCACAAAAGGGGTCAGTCGCCTAGTTAGCTTTGGCTCAGAACCTGCAAAAGTGAGTAATGAACTTGTCCAGATCTTACAAGATCACGAGCAAACTCAAGACCAACCACAACCCCTCTATCGTGCTGGAGACAAAGTTCTTGTGACCGAAGGTCCATTTGTCGGTTTAGAAGGTGTTTATCAGATTTCAGATGGCGATCAGCGCGTGATTGTTTTGATTGAAATGTTAAATAAACCAGTCGAATTGCGCACTTCAATTGATCAAATTCAAAAAGCACCCTAGAAGGCCAGCTTTATTTAGAACTAGCCTTCTAGGGTGCTTATATCAATCTTCGATTCTGAACAAACAGCCACCGCGCATAATTGAGTACCCTACTCAATCAACGGTAAACCCATGGTATTTCTTTCCATACGCAACATTCGCTTGAAACATGCCAAGTTTGCTGCCACAGTCGTAACGAACTCCGTCATATTGATGCGCAATGATCGGATGATCGGCCAGCATGGCTGCGATTCCATCTGTCAACTGAATCTCACCACCTGATCCGGCTTGGATCTGACGTAAGTACTGAAATACTGTGTTATCCAACACATAACGACCGACTACACCCAATGTAGAAGGCGCTTGATCAGGATGGGGTTTCTCGACAATACCGTGGACGCGTGACGTTTTAGCATTGATGGATTCGCTTGATACGATTCCATACTTATTGGTATCTTCGCGCGCTACATTTTGAACTGCCAACACGCTAGCCTGGTGATTCAGGGCTACATCAATCAATTGCGACAAAACAGGTCGCTGAGCATCAATCAGATCGTCAGCGAGTATGACGGCAAAAGGCTCATCACCCACTGCTGGCTGCGCACAGAGGACCGCATGACCAAGTCCTAAGGGCGCTGATTGGCGGATATAAATACAATTAATATCTGGATTGATAATTTTAGTAAGAGCCTCGAGCAGATCATCCTTACACTTTTCCTGTAATTCGCGCTCTAACTCTGGCGCCGTATCAAAATGATCCTCAATAGAACGTTTGTGACGGCCTGTCACAAAGATCAGATCAGTAATCCCTGCGGCAATCGCCTCTTCAACCGCATACTGAATTAAAGGCTTGTCCACAACAGGCAACATTTCTTTAGGCATGGCTTTTGTTGCAGGCAAAAATCGCGTACCCAGCCCCGCCACGGGGAAAACTGCTTTACGTATAGGGCGCATATCCTTTAAAACTCCCTCTCTTCTTTGTATATTATATTTAAACGCATACTAAATTGATACACCGCATTCTACACTGAATTACAGTCACACTACTCCAAAAAGTAATCCCGCCACCTGCAAAGAAGCTTGCATTCTGCCGCAGCATCTCAGAACCAAAAAGTTTTGTTTTTTATATTTTTAAAAGCCACCGCACGTAACTCAGCCTCCTAACTTAAGCCCGTACGTCTGCCGAGTATCGACAGAACTATAGACGTAGTCTATTTCAGGCATGCCCAGTATAGCGATTAGCAATCGGCAAATTAATGATCGCATCTGCAGTGTGACGTAACTTCGGATCATCGCAGACTCATCGCCATCATAGGAGTTTTTGATTCACCGTGAAATCAAAGGTACTACTGGTTTTAAGTAAAACCTTGATATCTTTTGCCCCATAGACTTTCATGACACTGCCGCTCAGCCTCGATGATGCATAAAACTGTCCCTCATTCACCACACTACTGACATTCCAATACAACCCATCCAATAGCAAAACACGTCATCAGAAAAATTTTGTCTACAGAGTTGATCTGAAGCATCACCAATACTGAGCATCCCTGTTTATTGCTGACGTTCTTAGTTTTTCTTGTTTTTAGAATAGCCAAAACCGCGTAACTAAACTATGCTTCATATAAACGCCATGAATTGACGGGCTTCGTCAGATGTTTGTAGATCAACTCTGACGATGCGTTTTTAAAGAAACCAATCAAGGCTCATAAGCAAGCTCTGCTGTATACAACCCACTTAACAGGGACCGTCTATGATCGAAATCTCAAGACGTGGTTTTCTAAAACTAGGTACTTTTGCGGGCATCACCGTTACATTCGGACGCTTACCTTTTGCGCACGCCATTGAGGTGCACTCCGGCGCCCAACCCACCACTTGGGTTGGGGATGATGGTCAGGCCAAATATCGTTGGGATGCGATTCGCAAAGTCACAGGCCAAAAAGTGTTTGCACGTGACTATCGCTCACAAGATCTCCCCGGTTGGCCCAAAGAACAAGCCCATGCCTTTTTTATTAAAGCCACCCGCATCGATAAAATCTTTAAGGAAGTCAACCTGTCTGGCCTAGGCCCAGATTTACAGCCTGACCGCCTTCTCTATCACGATGATTTGAAGGCCGATGGTGTGCACGTGCCAGAACCCGTCGACTTGGGCGTAGGTTTTTATGGGCTGAACTTTCTGGTTCCACAAGGCACCAACGCCTCCATGTACGGGCATCCAGTCGCTTTGCTGGTATACAAAGATTTTGAGAAGTTTGAGGCCGCCAAACGCCAGTTACGCTTTGACAAAGATGTTGTGGTTTACGGTGAAGACGGACCATCGACCTTACCCTCCAATTACGGCGCGGCGCGTTATGTCCGTTTAGGCGGTGAGACACCGACTTCGCCAGACGTCTTTTCCGCGGTTCAAAACGCTGTGATCTGGGGTGCTTTCAAAGACAATCAAGTCGTCTGGCCACCTGCTGATCCAGATCCCGCAAATCCTTTCATTCCAGCCTCCGTCAAAGGCAAACATCGCCGTGGCGGTGGGGAGCGCGACCCGAAAGTCGTGGCGCTAGAGACGGGTGACGCCATGCGTGAAGGGATGGATATCACGGTTGCTTTCGCCGATGAAATTGAGGCTGCACGCAACAATCCCGACAAAATCGTGCTCAATCGCCAAGGGTTTACGCAAGCCATTGAACCCAGCGCCATGGAGCCCGACAACGGCAACGCTTGGTATGACCCACAAACTCGCACCCTTCACCTTCTTATTGCTGCCCAGTCACCCTATGAAGTGGCTCGCGTCGCAGCCGACATGGTGAAAGGTAACAAGAAATTCCCAGTCGAACACATCGAAATTCTGTCTGGCACTACCGTGGGGTACGGCTCCAAAGATCATTCTATTTTTCCGTTTTACGTCATTGCGGCCTGTTTCTATGGGGATGGCTTGCCTGTGCGCTTAGCCAATGACCGCTACGAGCAGTTTCAAATGGGGATCAAGCGCCACCCTGCCAAAATGGATGTCACGATCACAGCTGACCGCAAAACAGGTCAGTTTGAGATCATCAAAGGCTATTACGATCTCAATGGTGGTGGTCGCGCCAACTTCTCTTTTAGCGTGGCACAAGTCTGTGCCACAGCGGCTCAGTCCTGTTATTACTTCCCCAAATCTGACTTGGCGGCAGCCGCCTTTGCAACACCCGCCGTCGAATCGGGTTCAATGCGCGGTTACGGTACCTTACAAAGCATGACCATGACTGAACTGATGGTCGATGAGCTAGCCCAGGAACTGGGTATGGACGCGATTGCATTGCGCCGTAAAAATGTGCTCATGCCGCAATACCCCAATACACAAGGCGCGGTGCAACTGGGCGATCCGCGTTTAGCCGAAATGCTAGACAGAGCCGCCAAGCACCCAATCTGGCTAAACAAAGATCGCAAAAAAGCCGAGTATGACGCAACCAACCCAGGTCACAAATATGGAGTTGGGTTTGCACAAGTGCAGAAAGACTACGGCACAGGGGCTGACTCCAGTGCTCTAGTGCTTGAGTTTGAACCTGATGGTCGCCTAATCATGCGTCACTGTGCGCAAGAAATCGGCACAGGTGCGACCACAGCTCAGCAAATCATGATTAGCGACATTCTGGGTAAAGTGCCTGATGTGGCTCAATTCGCACTCACTAAGTTCCCTGAATTACCGTTAGTCAGTAACTTTGAAGCTTTCACCACCTCGCAAGAGGATGAAGACAAGCTGTCACAAAACCCCTACTGGGTGCCTGACTTCCTACCCGCAATGAGTGCTTCGAACAGCGTCTATTTTGTGGGTTTTGGGACACGACAGGCTGCAAACTTCCTGTTGGAGTACACCATCTGGCCTGCAGCCAAGGCGCTATGGAGCGAAGGTGGTTCTGGTGGAGAGCTTGCCAGTGGTTATATGACTCACGCTGATCTGCGTGCCGTCCCGGGTGGTATTGGTGGCGGTGGCATGTCGACTCTGAGCTTTGCCCAGCTTGCGAAAAAAGCCCATGAAATGGGTTTAATCACAGGTGTCGCCGTGCATTGCTTTAGCCGCTGGCAATGGGCGACTGCAGACTTTGATATTCCGGGTTACGGCGTACGCACCCTCCCACTCGATGCCTTGGCCGTGAAATATGGTGAAGGTGCACCCGAGGCGTTGAAAAAACGGATGACCACCGGTGGTTACGATTTCATTGAACGCTCACGGGTCATGTTCCCACCTACTCAGCGTAGCAATGCGGGTGTCACCACCTACACACCCGCGTCCTGTTTAGTTGAAATCGACGTCAATACGTTTACCGGAGAAACCAAAATCCTGAGCCTCAATACTTTGCTTGATCCAGGCAAAATCGTTGTCCCTGCACTGGTTTCTGGTCAACAACAAGGTGGGCTGGCCATGGGTATTGGTCAAGCTCTCATGGAAGAGTTTCCCATGTACGAAGACGGGCCGGGCGATGGCACTTGGAACTTCAACCGGTATACCTTACCTCGTGCCACAGATGTCGCTGTCTGGTCACAAACAGCCGAATACCTTCCCCCTTTGACAGAAACATCACCGCCCAAAGGACTAGCCGAAGTCGTTGCGCTTCCCGTCATTTCAGCCACAGGCAATGCCATTGCACACGCAATTGGCAAACGGCTCTATGAGCTCCCTTGGACTGCAGAAAAGATTCAAAAGGCGTTGGCATCATGACACTTGAAAAAAAACCTATCTCATTGACCGTCAATGGTCAAAAAGTCGGCCCAATTAATGTTCCAATCGGGATGCCAATGGTCGACTTCTTACATCACTACCTGAATCTAACGGGTACCCGTTTTGGATGTGGGCAAGGTGTGTGCCATGCCTGTACTGTTATTGAAATTAAAGATGGCATCAAAACCCAAACTCGCACCTGTGTCTACGGCGCACACATGTTCGATGGCCGCGAAATCATCACCATCGAAGGACATGCCAAGCACGATGCGAATGGCGAAGTGACCAAACTGACCCCGATTCAAGAAGCATTTATTGATTTATTTGCCTTTCAGTGCAGTTACTGCACCCCCGGCTTTGTGACAGGCGCAACCGTGCTCATTGACGAGCTCAAACGAAAACCTGTCAAACGAGAAAATCTGGAAGCTGCGATTGAACAAGGCTTAAACGACCATATTTGTCGTTGCACAGGATACGTTCGTTATTACGAAGCTGTACGCAAAGTCGCGCTCGACACACCAGGCTGCGTCATCGATTAAAGGGACTCTCACATGAAAACACATCGTTTGCGTAACAGTATTCTGATACTGTTTTTATTGGTGATTGTCTGGGGACTGGCCGTCGTATTTGGTGCATTCAGAACATCGAGCGTCGCACCTCAGGCACTCAAACCCATGTCTGCCAACGAAATGGAGCAACTCGTTGGTAAAGGTCGGGAACTCGTTTTAGCCGGCGACTGTATGGGCTGTCACTCGCAGGTCACCGGACCACAGGCAGCGGGTGGTGTTGCTATCGCCACCCCCTTTGGTACCTTACATTCCACCAACATTTCACCCGACAAAACTCACGGTATTGGCAATTACACCCGTGAAGACTTTCATCGGGTCATGCGTGATGGGATCGCCCCCGGAGACCGCAACCTATACCCAGGTATGCCCTATGTGTTCACACACATCACAACGCCTGACGACATCGATGCCATGTATGCCTATCTGATGAGCATCGAACCCATGAATGTGCCCAACAAACCCAATACTGGTGCATTTGAGTTACCCGTTCGTCCTTTTGTGAACTTCTGGACGTTGTTGAACTTCCCAGATCGCACGTTCACCACCAATCCAGATCGCTCTGAGCTTTGGAATCGCGGCTCCTACCTTGTCAATGGACTGGCACACTGTGCAGCCTGTCACACCCCCATGAATTTCATGATGGGGACCGAGTTTGATCGTCCACTCCAAGGTGGCAACATTGATGGACTGGACATTCCAAACATCACACCTGAAATGCTGGGCAAGCGTGGTTTTGATGTAGACATTCTCACGCAATACCTGCAAACAGGCATTGCACCTCAAGGCACAAGCTTTGCGGGCATGCACACGGTCACGCACTTCTCAACCAGCGCCATGGATGACACCGATGTCAAAGCCGTTGCCACCTACTTACTGACCGATGCAAAGGGCAACATTGTTAAACCCAGTGCAGCCCCTGCGCCCCTGCCACAAGCTGCGCAACCCGCACCTGACAGTGAAATGATGATTGGTCGCAACACTTACATGGCGGCCTGTGCCGGCTGTCACGGTATGCAAGGTGAAGGCATTCCCAATGTGTCACCTGCGCTACATGGCAACGGCATTATCGCCATGGATAGCGCCAAAGACACGATTAGCGTGGTCTTGAATGGAATTCCAACGGAGCACTTCACAGGCAATAAACGCATGTACGCCATGCCACCTTTTGCACATCGCTTGAGTGATGAAGAGATTGCAGATTTGGCCACCTGGGTACGTGCCGAATGGGGTGGTCAAGCCACACCAGTGACTGTCGAAGAGGTGAAAGCACTCGATAGAGCGGTGCAGTAAAACCAACCTCTAAGTTGGACACCGTTACAGCCCCTGGTTACCCTTCAATCAGGGGCTTTTTTATGAGGCAAGCAATCGCACAAGATTTCTAACGACTGTTCTCCTTCTTAGTCAGCAAAAGCGCATACTTTAAGTAACCATCAGAACGTTTCGTATTTCAGTCCGCAAAGCGCTTAAAGTAGCCGTTTTGATTGACGTAAAACCAAGACCACGGCTTTTAGCTTCTGGTGGTCTCACCATTTCGAAACGTAACGCTAAGCTTTTAAGAAAATATGACCACACAGCCGACAATCATCGATCTACTGGCCAGCATTCAACCCGCTCAACCAGAGTTTGCAACACAGTTTGAGCGAGCGTGCGATCCAGGTATTCTGGTGAACGGTCTGGGACCCATAGAACTCCCTATTACACCTCATACAGCGCATCGGCTTTGTGCCATTGCCCAACCGGCTAAATACGGTCTGGGCGAAGACACGGTGCTTGACTTGAACGTACGCGACACATGGGAAATCTCTGCGTCAGAAGTCAGCTTTACCAATCAGAAATGGCATCAAGTTCTGACTAAAGCGCTACAGAAAATTCACACTGATTTATGCATGCCAGATCACGGCAAGCTTCGTGCTGAACTCGACAAACTTCTCATCTATGGTCCCAATCAGTTTTTCTTACCTCACCAGGATTCAGAAAAAGCACCTGGCATGCTGGCAACCTTAACGGTCACACTGCCGTCTGTGTTTACCGGAGGTGTATTTACCGTCAAGCATCAAGACAAAACCTTACGCTCCAAAGGATCCGAAACGGCACTGAATTTTGTGGCGTTTTACGCCGATTGTGAGCATGAAGCACAGGTTGTGGAAGAAGGCTACCGCGTTGTATTGACTTACAAGCTGATTTTGGATGCGCCTGAACGCGTGAATACAACTCAAGCCTTGGATCCAAAGCTGATCACTGATCTCACAAAAGCCTTACAGAGTTACTTTGATCCCTCACAAGGAAAAGATCGATTGGTCTTTTTTATGGATTTTGAATATACCGAACACAGCCTGCGCTGGTCTCATCTCAAAGGAGTCGATCGTCTTCGTGCAAGGGCTTTGGCTATAGCGGCTAAAGCATTGGATGCAGACGTTGCCCTGGCTCAAGCAGAAGTGCAGGAAACTTGGGCGATTGAACCTGCTTTTGACCCTTACGACCGACACTATGGCAGGTACGCTTCTTATACGGATGATTTCGACAAACAATGTCTCATTGACGGTCAAATCACGCTCCATTACTTACGTGATGCGGATGACCACAAAATTGACGAAACCTATCACGATGTCGATGACAACGAGCTCTGCTGGGTGATTCCAACCGACGACTTTGAGCCATTTGAGATGGATGTTGAAGGCTACACCGGCAATGCTGGCAATACAGCCGATTACTGGTATCACCGTGCTGCCGTTGTCATATGGCCTCGCAGTCATTATTTCATTTTGTTGGCAAAATCAAATATTGCAGCTGGATTTAAAGAGATCGCCCGTTTAATACGAACCGAGCAATACGATCTGGCCATGTCGTATCTGCAATTACTCAAAGCACGAAAACTAGATGCTTCACATTGGCGATTCAATGCTGCAAACAAACTGGCCTGTGGCAATCTGCTCACCATTGCAGCCCACATCCCCGATCGCCAAGAAGCCTTGTCACTTTTGCAGCCTCTGAGTTTTGTGCATCTTTCAGAAGAAGCAGTCCAAGATTACTTGAATGTGCTCGATAAACATGAGATCCATTTCAGTCCAGATGAGACAGAGCGCTGGTTCAAACCTTCTTATGATGACGATGATTTAAAGGACTGGGTGGAGATCACACTGCCTGCTTTGCTCGCTGCGTTAAACGAACGCAATGATTCAGACAAAGCGACACAATTAGCCCGTTCACAGATCCAAACATTTCTAAGTCAGATGTGGGGTTTGCAGGCTTTGCGCAGACTGGATCAACGTTCATATGCATGGGACAACTATGTACACGACACACATCCGGATGCCAACAAACTTCTAGCTCTACTTCTAAAGGCTATTTCGCAAACTCAAGACGATGTGTTAATCACCAAAGTGAACGACGATTTATCATCACCGCAAGCCGATCCGTTGGTCGTGCACGATTTACTGCAACAAGCACACAATCTCCCTATCTGGAACCAACTCACAAAAGCTAGAGAAAACTGCGCAGAGCGTCTTCGTCGAGAATTGGCTCGACAACCCAGACAACCGAATGATTGGTCTATTTCGACACAACATGAATACTTTGGGACTGGTCGTGAAATCTTGACTGAGTTTCTATACAGCCTTTCTGAAACAAAGCTTATCTGGCCTTTGGCCAAGCGTCATCGTGAGAAGATTTGCGACTGGATTGATAAGCTTGACATGCCCATTGCCTATGAAGTAGTCAATACGGGAAGCCCACACAAACTGATCCTTACCAAAACCAAACAGCTTTTTGAGCGATCAGCGGCACGACGCAAAGCGCTTGATGAAGCCTATGCTTGGCATGAACAAAACGATGATTGATCGTTACGGGGTGAACGTTAATGACCAAAGCTGGAATAAATGTCAAACCAACTTCTTAGCAAAAATCATGACTCCGGATTTAAGGGGAACAAGCTGGGCTGGATGGTATGATCATGCACATACTTGCGGGCTTTCAGCAACAATGCTTCTAGCTGCTCATCTGTGTGGGCGCTGCCGATATGCTGGATAATTTCTCGACCACCATTTTGGTAGCGCATAATCTGTACTGCCGTCGCATTCGAAGGTGTTTTGACTTTACGGATTTTAAGATCGCAGCGCATGATGAAATAGATGGCACCATTAAATCGAGCAAAGACTGGACGTCAGTCTTGATCTTAAAGGTTTTTGGCTTTCTTTCACAGAACAAGCTCGAACGAGAAAAGGCACTCCCAATGCCCTCCTCGGCGACTACCAACACGCTGAATCAATTGTTGCTCACGTAATTTCTTTAGATTATTCTCAATCGTCGTTGTGCTCACTCCGATCTGCACAGCCATTTCCTTTAACGTCATGCGGGGTTCTTGAAGCAACAGTCTAAGGATAGACAATTGAATGTGCGACAAGTTTTTACCCAAGCTATTAACCAACTTATTACCCAACTCATCACCCAAACTCATCTCTTCCAGCGTTTTCAGAATGGCATCCAACATATACTCCACGAACGGGGCACAATTTGTTAGATCAGTGCTGTCCGCTATGACTTGGTAGTAGCCAACTTGATTGGCGTGCACTAAGCTCTCAACAGGTAAATTCGCAAATAATGGGTTCCACTTTGCCAAAATCAAACTTTGCCAGAGTCGCCCCATCCGCCCATTCCCGTCCGCAAAAGGATGGATAAATTCGAACTCGTAATGAAAAACAGCGCTCGTAATTAAGGCTGGGTAGTCCGTTGTATCCAACCATTTAAATAATTGCGCCATTAATCGAGGCAATTGGCTAGCGGGCGGTGCCATGTGGACGACAGTTCGGTCTTTAAGCACACAAACGCCGCCTCTGCGATATTGCCCGATCTCATCCACTAGGCCAGCCATCAGCACACGGTGCGCTTCTAGTAAATCGTGCTCACTATTGGGGTTATATCGAGCAAAACGCTCGTAAACAGCCAGCGCGTTTTTAACCTCCTGAACTTCTTTAGGCGGTGCAATCACCGGTTTGCCTTCAAGCAGAGCCGTGATTTGTGAAATGCTTAAACTATTACCTTCGATGGCCAAGGACCCTTGAATAGTTCGGATTCGATTAGCTCGCCTAAGCCTAAAAGTCTGCGTCTGAGAATTACGCTCAGCATTTCGTCCAAGCTGATCATTAATTTGACCAAGCAAATTCAGGATCTTAGGTGTCGAGATTAAAGGCGGCTGGTAACTCACAAAACTTCCTAAAGCAGGTCTACACAAGGCGTATTTGTGTAGTTTACGCCTTGTTGCGCTGCATTTCACCAAACCGTTTTACAGTCTGAAGACCCGCGGATTTAACGTATTTAATGAGCCCTTGATTGTGCTTGGTTAACCGCATTTATTTGGCCCAAAGTCAAGTCCCAAATTTGCTGTAATTTCGTTTCCTTTCAGTTAGCCGATACTTGTGGGCTGTCAGGCAGCAGCGTCACCACGTGGTGACGCTGCTGCGCACGCCTGCTCTCACGCCTAATCGCGATAATCATCCATGCTAAATACCGACGAGATTGCCATTTTTCATTGAGCTCGTCGAATCTTGGTCTCCACAGCGGAACTAGCCACATCGCTCAAAGATCGAATAGCTGAAGACAAATAGTCCAACTCTGACTGAGTAGCACCATGCTGCTCATACAGATTCTTCCATCCTCGAACTGCCGACCATACACGGTGCATGACGCTCAATGCTTTTGATTCATTATGAAAAAAAGCTGGAAATGACGCCAATGCATTATCTAACGTGGCGTCTTTACCTTTGGGTCCAATGTCTAAATGTAATCTTCGTGATCGACTAACCTGAGCCCGCGGCACCACATCATAAAGTGGACTTAAGCGCCAGCCTTTGCTTGCATCGTCATAACTAAAAGAATGGTTGCGTAAATGATCATCATCGTTTGTGAGAAAAATATTGAGCACCATTCGAGCATAGAGCTCTTCGATGTCAGCAGCTATACAATCTTTCAAGCAATACGTGCGAATAGCCTTGGCGATATCAGCATAAGACTTAGTATGAGACTCCGACTCTTGACAACCAATCAAGGTCAACGCCGTGCATTGCCCTACTCGACCCTCAGTGAGCCCCAGTCTCGGCACTGTGTCCATGGCACGCTCACCACGCGCCAAAGGTTGCCCAGGAGCAGCCCAATACCGATCAAACCGACGAATCATCAACACTGCTTTATCATCCACCATTTCAACATAGGCAGATGGCACCTGAATACCACTCTGTCTAGCAATTTCTAAAGCACCCGCTTCGAGCACCGCATTACGAGGTCCTCGATCAGTGATGGATGGAAATTTGGCCAACCAGAGCAACCCATCCGCACTACGCACACTCGCTTTGGGACGTGCTCCACCTGCGCTTGAAATACCATTGAAGTACGGCTGCAAAGCAGCTGGAATTTCAACCCCTTCTTCAATCATCGCAGCTGCCTGTAGTAAATACGAAAGATCAACAGTAACTCCAAGCGCTGGACCGGCAGGAGATTGAAGATCTTGGCGAACATCTAACGCACCAACTCGGTCACTACCTGCGTGTAACAAATACATGGACTCGGGAAGGCTTTTTGCTGGAACTTTCAACATACTTTCGATCACTCTGCGTCCCCACGAATCAGGGGCAGCATCACGAATCCCACCAAATTCCTTTAATCCACCGTGGGGAAAGACAAATCCATTAGAGGTCGCTAACGGTAAAGATATTGGATCAATTTCCACAGCGTAACTACGCTCACGATAGCGTTTACCGTAGCCGAACTGCTGCACTTCACCAGTGAGTTGAAGTAATCCTGCAGGCACGAATCCATGCTGATGCTTGGAACCACATCTTTGCGCAACATGTGCAAAAACAGCCAGTGAATCAGGCTCATTTGGAAAGTTAGTCATATCAGAAATCAAGCAAAGAATCGTCAGCTTGCGACTTACGAACACGCCGTGGTTGGAGAGTATCGAGCTGATGCTTAAGCGCTGGGATTTCTCCCGTTAACAAAGCAGTCAAGGATGCGCCTGGGGACAGCGCATCCAGATAACGGAGAATTTGAGACAGCGTTCGATTGGTTGTCCCTGCTTCGATACGGGCAACTGTAGGGCGCGATAACCCTGCCCGTAACGCCGCTTCATCTTGCGTCATTTTGACCGCTTTACGTAGTCTTGCTAGCTGACGACCTAGCATCAACGCTTCCTGTATTTGCGCAGGAGTAAGTGTCAGGGAATCATCGCGTTTCATGTTGAATTCAATTAATCACCCAAAAGAAATCTCTTCTAATTATCAAGAAATCATACAATTAAAGTCAAGAGAAATTATGAAGTTTTGTATCTGATTATTGACCTTAACTAAGATAATGTACACGATCAGATTCAATCAATTTGAATTTATAACAAGAGATTTTCATTGATTGCTTTTGAAACACATTGTAAGAGGCGGACCCCTTGAGCCGGACAATTTTCACCTGAGTTTAAGTTGTTTCCATCTCTTCAATTTCAGCTGCCTAGCGCTGATCTGTCACTGGGTGTTAGAAATTCCGTGCCTGATAGAGACGCACAACAGCGACACCTCGCAGCAAATAGGGAAGGCAAAAATGCTTCTTTGATGATGAAAATCACGCTTGATCCCGTCGGTGACCAACAATGCGCTCACAATCATCGGAATCGGTGATTAACGACACCGGACTAATCGGTCACAATTGATCGGAATATCCAATTGCTTTTTGACCATCATATTCCCTCATCGGATGCAGCTTAATCGACTGTCCGAAAATCGGATAGAACTGCCCCTACGAGGATACTTTTTCGAAAAGCTTCAAGAGATACCCCAATCGGGTGTCAGGCTATATACAGTCCTAAACACATGAGGTAACAAAAAACCCGCTACCTGTTACTGGTGCGGGTTTTTTGATCTTTAAACTCTTTGTAAGAATTCTTGGCGGACGGAGAGGCAGCCAAAGGTAGCTACCAAACCCTATCAAAAACCCCCAACAGCTAACAATGTAAACCCTTGTACTATAAGGCTTTAGTAGCTTATGGTATTATCTGTTATATCAAAACATAGCTATCATTATTATGGATATTTGGCCTGATATTTGGCCTGATAGCGAAACATTTGGCCTGATATTTGGCCTGATAAAAACAAAGGGCAAAGCATGAGTAAGAGAAAACCACCAGCCAGTACAGCAAGGGGCGTAAGCAAACTATTAAGAGATGGCGTAAAGGGGGAGTACAGCGCGGGTAACAGCCTTTACTTATCTGTTAACGGTACGGGGGCGGGTTCGTGGATTTACCGCTATATGATTGATGGCAAACGCCAGCGTATAGGGCTAGGCTCAGCAAGTGATATAAACCTAGCAGATGCTAACCAGCGCCTAGCTGAGCAAAAACAGCTAATAGCTCAAGGCAAAAACCCCTTAGAGGTAAGGCAACAAGCGGCTATTGAGCAAACGAAAGAAAGCCTTACCTTTGAGATGGTGGCAAACGACTATATAGAAGCCCAGCGCCCACGATGGAAAAATGCCAAGCACGCGCAGCAATGGGCTAACACACTGGCTACCTATGCCTACCCAGTAATAGGCCACTTAGCGCCAGCTGACGTAACGACTGAGCACATATTAGAAATATTACGCCCTATATGGGCAAGCAAGCATGAGACGGCCCGTAGGGTACGTAATCGTATAGAGCTGGTGTTAAACGCGGCAAAAGCCCGTAAATTACGCACCGGCGAGAATGTAGCTGCATGGCGTGGCCACCTTGAGCTATTGCTAACCAATACCGCCCCCCGCCCTAAGCATCATGCCGCTCTTAATTGGCGTGAAGTAAAAGCATTTTGGCAGGAAGTGGCCAACCATACAGATACAAGCGCTCAAGCCCTAAAGCTCACCATACTAACTGGATTACGTACAAGTGAAGTATTGGGGGCGCAGTGGCAAGAGATAGATTTAGATGCTGCTATATGGACGGTGCCAGTAGAGCGCATGAAAGCCGGCAAAGCCCACCGCGTGCCATTAAGTAAGCAAGCACTTGAGCTACTGGATACCCTACCCCGCGTCCAGAGCGGGTTGCTCTTTGAGGGGCAATCTATAGGCAAGCCCATTAGTACTATGGCCATGGCTATGAAAGTACGTGGCTTACATGAACGCAAGCACAAAGATGATGGTATAGGCTGGATTGATAGCGATAGCCGTACTATTACAGTACACGGCTTTAGATCCACCTTTAGAGATTGGGCAGCTGAAAATACAAACTTTGAGAATATCGTAGTTGAGATGGCCTTAGCACACACTGTAGGAGCCGCTGTAGAGCGAGCATATAGGCGCGGGGACTTACTAGAGCGCCGCCGCGAGCTGATGCAAGCATGGGCCAATTATGTAACGCAAGCGGCTGATGCTAAGGTGATTCAGTTAAGAAGGGGGGCTTGATATGGCCATTGAAAAGAAAACCATAGGCCGAGGTTACTCAAAAAAAACCATAGCAAAAGTACCTTTGCACAGGCCTAAAGAATTGCTTGATTTTATAAATGAAAAGCAAATGGCAGCAAAAGAAAGCCAACCATGGCGCATAACTAAAAACAATGCAGGGAATGAGGTACTTTCCTTTGGAGGCTGGGAAAATACTGTAAACGAAGCCTATCACACATCAAAAACATACTTAGAAAAAAAAGGCCTGCCTAACAGCTATTGTGTTTATAAATGGCCTGATGGCACATGGAAAATGGAAAAGCCTGACAAAGTAGCTGGCTGGAGCAGGTTAGATTTTCATATCGAAAAACGGCTAGGTTATAGAAGAGATGATTTTGAAGATATGGCGGCAAGAATGTTGGTTTTGGCCACTGACATACCCATATTGATAGAAGAAGGTAAGCATGAAGCGGCTTTAAATGATGCGTTATCACTAGGTTTTTTGATGGCGCTATGGAATGTTTACACGCACGTACATAAAGGCAGTGGCAGCGGCGGCAGAAAAGGCGGCGGCAAGAACCGGAAGGTTAACCCTGATGAGGTAAAGAAAGAGTACGATAAGTTGGAGGTACCAGAGCACAACAAGGTAAGCATACTTGCCAAGCGTTTTAAGACTTCCACACAAACAATAAGAAACGCCTTAAAAAAAGCAGAATAAAAAGCCAAAGCAAGAGGGTAGCCTTTGCTTTAGATAAATAAAGTAGTAACCATGATTAACAACCAGCTAAAGGTTAAAACATGGTTACCACTGAAAGCACTCCAAAAGCCAGACCAAAACAAGTAGCCGAGCACTTTTCTATAAGCGCAATGACGCTATGGCGTTGGGCGCAAAACCCAGATTTTCCAAAACCATTAAAACGCGGCGGCGTTGTTTTATATGATATTGCCGCAATAGAAAACTGGTTAGAGGGGGCGCAACAGTGAAAAAAGCCCCCATCACTAAAAGCAATGAGAGCCTAAACAAGCACCTTTATTATACCAAACTAGCCGCACAACCCCTATTAAAAGCCTTTGCTGGCTTAGTGGCTCTTTATTGCCTAGCCCAGCTATTGGAAATGGGGGGCTTGCTGTGAAAAACAAACAAACATTAGGCGATATCGTTAAAGACAAAGCGAGCTTAGAAAGGACGTTTTTTAGCAAAAAGCAGACTTCGTGCTTTGAGTGCAAAACGCCCATTAATGATAAGACGCGCCGCCGTATTGTCGTTGTAGAGTACAACCCACAAACACATCTTGGATTGGTAGGCTACCAAGTTTGCAGCCCATGTGCAGAAAAGTTATTAGCAAAGCAGATGCACAAACTAAAAACAATTCCTAAAGACATGGCGCAAGCAAACGTGCTTTCACTAGGTGGCACAGTGGGGGGCGTTCAGTAATGGATACAAAAAACGTTACCTATAGCGATGCTGATAACCCGTTTGCGGGTATTGGGAACCAGCCAGCGCTACTTTCATTAGACGGCACAGACCACGAGCTAGGGCTATACACAACACACAGCGCCAAAACGCCAAGCAAGCTAATCAATCTTATTGATTTTGGCTCTATGGTCTTAGAACCAACCAGCAAGGCTAAGAATAGATTACGTCTTATAACCCCCCATTCAGCTACAGGCAAAACAGCCGAAGCAGCAGAACATGCTAAATACGGGGCTGCAATTATTGATGCTGATGGTACAGAAAAAAGCATAGAAGATACGCTTTTTGCATTAACTATAGAGTATGGTTATCAAGGCGCTTTATTCCACTTCACAACAAGCAGCCACGGCAGCACGGTAGATAAAAACGGTAAGCCAAAACACCCCAACAATTACAAAATAGTTATTCCATTGGATAGAGAGGTGGACGGCGAAACGTACCATATCGTAACCACTGGTTTGAACCTAATGCTAGGGTTTGACGCGGCTCAAGGGCGTAGATACCAAGGGTTTTACGAGCCTAACAGCAATACGGAGGGCTTACCCTACCATGGTGACGCTATAGGCTTAGGTGGTGGTTTTCTAACCCCTCAGTGCGAGCTATACAAGGCAGCCGTAGCACGTTACGAACAATACGAAGCAGAACGCCAAGCCAAAGCCGAAGCAGCACCATTAAAACCACGCCTTAGCCTATCTGGTGGTGATGGTGGCATTGTGGAGCTAATCAATAGTGCTTACACAGTAGAGGGCTTACTTGAGGCGTACGGGCATAAGCAACGCGGCAAAAAGTGGCTAAGCCCCCACAGCAGCACAAAAATGGCAGGCGGTGTAATCCTAAGCAACGGGCGGTTTTACTCACACCATGGTGCAGATTGCCCCCTGTCTAGTGACAACCATGACGGACATAGTTTAGATGCAGCGGCTATGCTTTGCGCGCTCAAATATAACAATGATTTTGCTGCAATGATTACAGCCGAAGCTAATAACTTAGATGCAGATGGACAAAAAGCTAGACAGCGTGAACACATGGCAGAACTGGAGCGCCAAAGAGACGCTAAACTACCCGTAGATTTTGAAGTGGTGGAACAAGACTTAAAAGTACCAGAGCAGCCCAGAAACAAACGAAACCAAGAGCGCATATATAACATTATCAAAGATACCGCCATAGGCAGACGGGCTAAGGACTTAGCCTTAACTGTGGAGATGCCAACCGATACCGTTTGTTTGGCTGGCTTAGGCGTGGTTAGTGGCATGGTGGCAGGGGCTAGAGCCGTAGAGCGTAGGGGCTATGGCAGAGTGCCAACGGGTTTATATATTGCAGTTGAGCAGCCACCCAGCACCGGTAAAAGCTATGCGATAAACGGTTTTAGAGATCCACTACTAAAGCAGCTTAAAAAAGCCAATAAAGCGTTTATTGAAAAAACCCAAGAAATGGCTAAAGACGCAGGCGAAGATGAGCCTAAATTTGTGCCATGTTTAGATTTATTCCAAAGTAATGCAACGCCCGAAGCCATGGAGCAAATAGCAGAAAACAACAAGGGCTTATTTAGCGTAGTAGGGGACGAACAAGCTGCTATTGATACGCTATTAGGGCTTACATATGGTGAAGGCAATAACAATAACGGCTTAGTGTTAAACGGCTTTGCTGGTGAATACTTTAGCTCGGCTAGGGTGACTAGGAAGGGGTTTAAGGGGTATGTTTTTGGCGGCGTGACTGTAATGGCCCAAGAGGGTACAGCCCGTAAAATCGTGCAGGGTAGCCAAGGGCAAGGCGTGGTTGAGCGCTTTTTGCTATGGAACGAACCCAACCTATTAGGCGACCGTTTGCTTGAATATCACGAAATGACGACAACCCTAGAATATGAGCAGATGGCTAGTAATTTAGTTAGGTTGGCGGTGGCGCAATACTCGAAAGAGGACAGCGGCCTTGATACCTTACCAACCTTAAAAATTACCTCCGAAGGCTGGGCAGCTATTAAAGCCCTTAGGCTTGAGGTTGAGCCTTTACTTGCTGACGATGGTAAGTACAGCCACCCATTACTACGCGGCGCGGCTGGTAAGGTGGATATGCAAGTAATGAAAATAGCAGCTACTTTGCATATGACTGATGAGTGCCTAGAGCTAGTTACACCAGACACCCTATATTGGGAACCACACTATATTATTCATGATAAATACGTAACGATGGCTATCGAGGTAGTAAAGGTGACACTGGAGCAGCTAATACACACCTTAGAAGCTAACGGCATTATTGGGCGTGATAGTTACATGGACGCATTGGCAGAGTATTTGGAGAGTAAGCACAAACCAATAACAGCCCGCGCCATTGCTCAGAGCCTAAAGAACCGCACTATATTTAAAAGTACAGGCAAGCCAACCCAATATATAAACGAAGCCTTACAACGCCTAGTAGATATTGAGGTGGTAACAGCTACACAGGAAACCATAGGAGGGAAACCCCAAACCGTGTACAAGATGCATTAAAACTTAGCCAAACTGGTGGGTGGTTGGGGTATTTGGGGTAAGCGATACCCCAGACCTTACCCCAAACTAAACGGCATGAATAAAGGCTTTAGGGCATATTGGGGTAAATAGTACTACCCCCCCTATGTTTTTTATATTCTCTTTTTTACACACCAAGAAAGGCTAAGAACCGCATACATAGTACCCCCCTCCTATTTACCCCAAACAGGCTCAAAGCCTTTAGATATGCGGGTTTTGGTGGGGTAAGAGCTGGGGTAGGCGATGCCCCAGATACCCCAACTGCCCCAATACCCCCAGCGTGGCTAAACATAAACAACCAGCAACATTATTTAGGAGCAGCAACGCATGACAAAGACAACCAATGCAGAACGATTAAAAAAGTACCGCGCCAAGATGGAGCAGCACGGGTTTAGACGGCTTAGCTTTTATGCCAGTAAGGAGTTAAACGAGCTAATCGCAAAAGAGCGTCAACCGTCCGAATGTGGGGGGCGTGTATTGGAGCGTTTGCTATTAGGTGAAGCGGCTAAGCGTCCTGATTATTGGACGCGACAGGAACGGATAGAGCGCAGACGGGCACCACATTACGACACACCATCTGGTTAGATGAAATATCGCATGGAGCAATGCTCAGATAATTATTTGCAAGCGCCCGTGTAGACAATCACTCGTTGAACTCTTTCTGGTGGATAATTGATCGTGTATCCAGAGGGGCAAATGTCTTCTGAGCCGACCCAATTAGAGATAAGCCACTCGGCTTGGGTTTGCATTTGTTCTGGCGTGTAGTCGGAGTAAGCGATTTCATGAATCAGGTATCTGAAAGTGGTTTGGCCTTCAGGAGATCTCTGCACACTACCCTCGCCTTTCATTAACTCTATTGTTGACTCCGGCGAAACCGCTACCATCATTGATGGGGAACAACCCGCCAGCAACATAGAGATACAAGCAATTGAAAAAAGTTTGGTGAAATTCATATGAAGTTCCTGTGATTCGTTTTGTGTGACCACTGACCTATCAGCACATTAAAGTTATCTGTACCTTAGTTGCAAGTCAACCCGGTAGCAATTTTCCGACTATAAAAAACGTGATAGTGGAAATTTTTTGTCGTATACGCAGGCGCACGCGAGTATGGAAATTATGGACGCTTATGCGCGTGCGCGATGGTGGAAATTCAACGAACCATAACCCCCACCCCACCAGCTTGGCTAAGGGTGTTTAACATAAGCCGCCCCCCATAAAAAAATGGAGGCCAATAATGCAGCTCACGGGCGCGTACGTGATAGGACACTAAATACCCGCAATTACGGGGAATTAATGATAGCTCACAGGCGCGTACGTGGTGGGCACTTTTTTCGGTCGTAAAACTTTTACGACTGGCAGCACTCAACGCCCCCAGCAATGGGGGTTTTTTAATGTGTAGGCAAAACAGCCCGAAGTAAAAACATTTGGCCTGATAAGTGGCCTGATAGAATTTTAGACGTAAAAAAAACCCCTGATAAATCAAGGGCTTAGTAAAATCTTTGGCGGACGGAGAGGGATTCGAACCCTCGATACGCTATGAACGTATACACGCTTTCCAGGCGTGCGCCTTCAACCACTCGGCCACCCGTCCTATTTATTCAATCTATACAGGAACTGCACAAACTGAACTGTAAGCGCATGAGTTTAACAGACTCTGCGCAATTTAGGTAAAACGCCTTCGATTAGCCCGTGTTTTACCAAGTTCTTTGATTTTCTGCTATGCGTATTCTCGTTTAAACAGAAGCCGGACGACTCTTCTCAAACTGCAACATCCGCTGTACATAACGCGCAATGGTATCGACTTCCACATTGACTGGAGAGCCGGACTGTAAATTCTTCAATGTCGTTGCCTGAACTGTATGCGGGATCAGGTTGATCTCGATATGGGTTCGTTGACCTTTGTCCTGCACTTGATTCACAGTCAGACTTACACCATTAATCGCAACTGAACCTTTGTACGCCATGTAAGCGCCCAGATCGCCGGTCACCGCAATCTCCAAACGGTGTGATTCGCCCACCTGCTCAAATGCAACAACCTCACCCAAACCATCTACGTGCCCGGAAACGATGTGTCCACCTAAGGGGTCTCCTACGCACAATGCTTTCTCCAGATTCACAGGGCCTGGTTGCTCAAGACCGACAGTACGATTCAAGCTTTCTCTTGAGACATCGACCGTAAACCCACGATCGGTGAGTGTGGTCACTGTCATACACGCACCTTGTAGTGCAATGGAATCACCGATTTTGACATCATGTAAATCCAATTCGCCAGCATCCACCTGTAAGCGCACACCGGCGTCTTGTTGTCCTTGATCGATCGGTTCTACTGATTGAATTTCACCGACAGCTGCCACAATTCCTGTAAACATTTTCTAAGATTCCTGTATTCAACACGATCCCAATACGCTCGATTTAAGCGCTGAGAACCTGTTCATTTAACATTTGAATATGCGCTTCGAGCTGTTGCCAACGTTGTGGGTTTCTTAATCGAAGTCTGGCATCTGTACCCACTGTGCTTGCCTGCAACATCGTCCATCTTTTGACGGTCTCTAAAGACAAAACGGGTTCAACTTGCAACATGGCATCACCACCACCAAGCAGGATCGGCGCCATGTAGACAAGCAACTCATCAACACACCCAGCTTGCCACAATGCCTGATTCAATCGACCACCGGCTTCCACATGAACCTCATTGATCTCATGGTCAGCCAGCCAACGCATGACACTGGGTAAATCCACGCGTTGCGTATCTTGAGCTTGGGTTGTTTGTGCAGGTAGATACACAACCTTGGCACCTCGCTCGGTCATCGCAGCTACCTTGTCTGCAGATTGACTGGCTGTAAAAATGATCAATCCTGGCGTCTGTAGCAATTTTGAGTGCAGTGGAATGTCCAGACGTCCATCAATCACAGCACGTAATGGCTGGCGATCTGTTTGTACAGCGCGCACATTCATTTGCGGATTATCGGCTTTCACCGTCCCACTGCCCGTCAAAACCAAGCAACTACGTGCACGCCAATGGTGACCATCGGCTCTGGCTGCTTCACCCGTAATCCACTGCGACTGTCCTGTTTGCGTGGCGGTGTAACCATCCAAGGACGCCGCAATCTTTAACCAGACATAGGGCAAACCGAATAAAGCGCGATACAAAAAGCCTGGATTCACTTCCAGTGCGTGCTTTGCACAAACACCAACCTCAACTTCGATGCCTGCTTGGCGTAAAGCCTGAACACCTCGTCCCGACACCTTGGAATTTGGATCGACATGGGCAATGACGACACGCTGCGGACGTGCTTGAATTAATGCCTCAACGCAAGGCGGCGTTTTACCTGTGTGACTACAAGGTTCAAGCGTGACATAGACAGTCGCCCCGTGGGCAGACAAACCTTGTAACTTCAACTGACGTAAGGCCATCACTTCTGCGTGGGCTTGACCGGCTGCTTGGGTGGAACCTTGCGCTAAAACTTGCTCATCGCGCACGATCACACAGCCAACTCTAGGATTGGGGGATGGGATATAAAGTGCTTTTTGCGCCAATGACAGCGCTTGCGTCATCCAGCGTACATCCATGTCTGATTCGAAGTTTGACTCAGACACCCTGCTCACCACTTAATCCGATGCGCCACCCGATTTGGGTGTTTGCATGGCTTGGATGGCATGGATAAATTCGCCGATGTCTTCAAAACTTTGATAAACCGAGGCGAAACGCACATAAGCCACTTTATCAAGACGGCTCAGCTCATCCATGACCAAGCCACCGATGGTTTCCGTACTGACTTCACGCTGACCACTCACTAGGAGTTGCTCATTAATGCGATGAACGACTCGGTCGATTTCATCGGTACTCACTGGACGCTTGCGCAAGGCAAGCTTAAGACTGGCTTCTAATTTGCTGGCGTCATATTCCTGGCGCACGCCGTTGCGTTTAACCACAATCGGCATGGCCAGTTCGGCACGTTCATAGGTTGTGAAACGCTTGTCACAGTGCTCGCAACGACGGCGACGACGAATCACTTCGCCGTCTTCTGTCTCTCGCGAATCAGCGACAGATGTCGCGTTATGCCTGCAATAAGGACATTTCATCCTGTTTTGCCTTATGAATTACTTGTAAACCGGGAAAGCCGATGTCAACGCATGGACACGTTCACGTACTTTCAGGAGATTGTCCTGGTCGTGTGGGTTATCCAAGACATCTGCAAACAGATTTGCTGTCAACACGGTTTCTTCAATCCCAAAACCACGTGTCGTGATCGCAGGTGTACCCAAACGGACACCGCTGGTCACAAATGGTTTTTCTGGATCATTTGGAATGGCGTTTTTGTTGACTGTGATGTGTGCTTCACCCAGTGCTTCTTCAGCCAACTTACCGGTGATGCCTTTAGCGCGCAGATCCACGAGCATGACGTGACTTTCTGTACGGCCAGACACAATCCGCAGACCGCGTTTAACCAATGTGTCGGCAAGCGCTTGAGCGTTTTCAATGACTTGTTTGGCGTAATCTTTAAATTCTGGCTGCAAGGCTTCTTTAAAGCAAACGGCTTTGGCGGCAATGACGTGCATCAACGGACCACCCTGGATACCTGGGAAAATCGCTGAGTTAATGGCACGCTCGTACTCTGACTTCATCAAAATCAAGCCACCACGAGGACCGCGCAATGATTTGTGGGTTGTCGATGTCACAAAGTCTGCATAAGGCACGGGGCTGGGATATGCGCCACCGGCAACCAGACCGGCGTAATGGGCAACGTCCACCATGAACAGCGCACCATTCTCGTGTGCGATGCGACCCAGACGCTCAAAATCCATGCGCAAGGAATACGCTGACGCACCGGCCACAATCATCTTGGGTTTTTCTGTTTTAGCGAGCTCTTCGACGCGGTCATAGTCCAACACTTCGTTGGCATCCAAGCCGTACTGTACAAAACGGTACAGTTTGCCAGAGGCATTCACACTGGCACCGTGTGTCAAGTGACCACCTTCTGCCAGACTCATCCCCAACACGGTATCACCGGGCTTGAGCATGGCCATGTACACGCCCTGGTTGGCTTGTGAACCAGAGTTAGGCTGCACGTTCGCTGCTTCAGCACCAAAGAGCTCTTTGGCACGCTCGATTGCGAGATCTTCGACGATATCGACAAATTCGCAGCCACCATAATAACGTTTGCCAGGATAGCCCTCGGCATACTTGTTGGTCATCTGCGAGCCTTGCGCCTGCATCACCGCTGGACTGGTGTAGTTTTCTGAGGCGATTAACTCGATATGCTCTTCCTGACGACGGTCTTCTTTCTGAATAGCATCCCAGACTTGTGGGTCCACGCGGTCAAGCGTCTGATTTCGATCGAACATGTGTGCAATTCCTGCAAGGTTTGGAGGCAGCCGGCAAGGCATTAGAAAACAAGCCCATTTCCAATGGCATTCACACCAAACTGGCGGACTTGTCGGGTTTCAGGTGTGCGATTGTACCGCTTTCGTCAAGGCTATTGGGTCAAACCCCTACGGAACACACCATTGGGGTTCGATCAAAAACACAATTTAAAGCGAGATCAGGCTCTAAAAGCCACTCGCACCGTCGGCTGGAATCAACTGCCTGATCTTAAAACGTTATTCGTCGGGCACCAACGCCGGATTCAAGGTATAAAGCCCAGTGATACTGCCCTGTCCGAGCACATGTGGCTGAATCGCTTCCAACAATGTTTTAGCGGTAAAAGTTCCTTCAACGGGTGCACGGTCTACATCTAACGCATAGACGGTAAAAATGTATCGATGCACAAGTTCATCATTCCAAGGCGGGCAAGGTCCGTCATACCCAAAATAGTCACCTGACATATCTCGGTCATTTGCAAACCAGCTGGTGTAGTCATTCAAGCCCTGGCGCATTTCTTGAATCGTGAGCGGCCCACCTTTACCACGTGGTGTCACTGTCTGACTAAACTCACCTTCCTTCAACTCACGCCGATCGGCTGGAATATCCACCAGCACCCAGTGAATGAAATCTGCTCTGGGCAAATCTGCGCTGACGGAACGCCCTTCCTGATTAACGTCATCCCCCACGGTTGGTGCATCCGGATCATGGCACACCACCACAAAAGACTGGGTCTGCTCAGGCACAGCGTCCCAAGCCAGATGCGGGCTGATATTGTCGGCCAACCCGATATGGGCCTGCGGATCAATCTTGCCGAATGCATAACGCGCCGGGATCACACCCCGTTCTTCAAACGACTGACTGGTGACTTTCATACAACCCTCCAATACATTGACACCTGACAAATCGAGTGGTCTATCTAAATTCACTCGATCGTAACTCTGGCAAATCGGCGCTTGCCGACTTGCACGACATAGGTCCCTTGCTCGAGGCTCAAGGATCGATCTTCGACCTTTTGACCATCGACGCGAACACCGCCTTGCTGAACATTACGCTGGGCCTCGGAGCCAGAGCTCACCAAATTGGCTTCGCGCAACACCTTCAGGATACCCATCGGGGCAGGCCCTAAACTCACTTCATCGATATCTTCGGGGATCGCACCATCGCGAAACCTTGCCTCAAAAGCAGCCAATGCAGCCTGCGCAGCCTCCTCATTATGGAAGCGTGCCACAATTTCCAGCGCAAGCTCCACTTTGACATCGCGCGGATTGCGTCCCTGCTCAACAGCTTCTTTTAAAGCCTCTACGTCTTGAAGCGAGCGAAATGACAACAATTCAAAGTAACGCCACATCAATTCATCCGAGATTGACATCAGCTTACCGAACATCTGCTCTGCAGGCTCGCTAATGCCAATGTAATTCCCTTTGCTCTTGGACATCTTTTCAACGCCGTCAGTTCCCTCAAGCAATGGCATCGTTAAAATGCACTGAGGTTCTTGACCATACTCTCGTTGTAACTCACGTCCCACCAGTAAGTTGAACTTCTGGTCGGTGCCGCCCAATTCCAAATCGGACTTCAATGCCACAGAGTCATAACCCTGCATCAGTGGGTATAAAAACTCATGAATCGAGATCGACACACCTTGGCGATAGCGTTGCGTAAAGTCTTCACGCTCCAACATTCTGGCAACGGTGTGTTTTGAGGCGAGTTCAATCATGCCGCGCGCACCCAACTGATCACACCATTCAGAGTTGTAACGAATCTCTGTACGCTCAGGATCAAGCACCATGCTGGCTTGCGCATAATACGTTTTGGCGTTTTCTTCAATTTGCGCCGCAGTCAGTGGTGGGCGGGTGGCGTTACGACCGGATGGGTCCCCAATCATGGAGGTGAAATCACCAATCAGAAAAATAACCGTGTGCCCCAAATCTTGTAATTGGCGCAACTTATTGAGCACAACGGTGTGACCCAAGTGAATGTCGGGCGCTGTCGGGTCTAGTCCCAACTTGATTCGAAGTGGCTCGCCGGTGGCTTCACTGCGGGCAAGCTTTTGTTCAAACTCAGCAGGCACCAGCAACTCGTCACAGCCGCGCAGGACAATCGCCATACTTTCCCGAACACGATCAGTAATCGGGTATTTGGGCGCTTCGCGCTCAGTCTGACGGTTTGATGAGATTTTATTTTCAGGGATCGTGTTCATAGTCTATTAATCAATCACTCGGCAAATCTGGCCATGCCGAAAAGCCTTCTGGCTGGTGCTCTGAGCATAATATGTCAATCAGAACATCACTTAAGGTTATTCATTTAAAAACTAGGCTAACATTATGACAGCTTTGGATACATGACTTCCGACACCGCACGGGTGTCGTGGTTTTCCTTTTTTCTGACTCGCCACAATGAGTATGCCCATGCAAACAAAGTCAACACCCAATCATACGACACCCCGCTCTCGCATTCCTACACGCTTCATACTTGGCTCTATGGTCGGCGGCATGCTGGTTGCAGCTGGCGCAGTCGCCATGGTCAAACCTTCGGGTGAAGCCCCAGTTTCGCGAATGCTCGTGTCTGATGTCATGGGTGTGTCCTTACGTGACACCACCCCCATCGTGAGCACAGAAGCTGAAGTCGATACATTTTTCACAGAAACCCGCATTGAGTCCGGCGATACCATCGCGGCTGTGCTCAACCGCCTTGGCGTTTCTGAAGACGGCCTGATTCACTTCATCAACGTGAATAAAGACGCACGCGCCGGTCACCGCCTCGTGCCTGGCCGTACAGTTCAAGCCGCTCACGACGGCCATGGCGGTCTGCGTTGGGTTCGTTACTACCATACACCCGGCACTGAAAACAAAGGCGAACACCTAACTCAGTATCTGGAAATCAGCAAAACCGCAGAAAAGAATTTTGAGGCTAAAGAAGTCTCCAAACAAACCGAATCCTCAACACAAGTGGGCTTCGGTGTCATTGAATCTTCCCTGTTTGCAGCCACTGACGCTGCCGGCATTCCAGATGGCGTGACCATTCAGATGGCTGAGATTCTGAGCGACAAGATCGACTTCATGCGTGACATGCGCAAAGGCGATCAATTTCGTGTGATCTATGAAACTCGCTATCACGAAGGTCGCCCCGCAGGCGCTGGTCGTGTGTTGGCAGTGGAGTTCATCAACAAAGGCCGTAAATCAGAAGCCTACTGGTATGCCGAAGGCAATCAGTCTGGTGGTTACTACGACGCCACAGGTAAAAACCTTCGAGGCGCATTTTTGCGCAACCCCATCAAATTTACACGTGTGAGCTCGACCTTTGGTATGCGCAAGCATCCGATCCACAACAAATGGCGCAGCCACAATGGTGTCGACTTGGCTGCACCCAGCGGTACACCCATTCGTGCCAGTGCAGACGGTGTCGTTGAAGCGATATCAAGCATGCGCGGATACGGTAATACGATCATCTTGCGTCACCCCAACAACATCACAACGCTTTACGCTCACCAAAGTCGCTTTGCAAAAGGCCTTAAAAAAGGTGATCGCGTTTCTCAAGGTGATGTGATCGGATTTGTCGGATCAACTGGTTGGGCAACGGGTCCCCATCTGCACTATGAGTTCCGTGTCAACGGCAAGCCAATTGATCCCCATGGCATCAAACTGCCTGAAGTGATTGCACTTGAAGAGCAACAAGTCAAAGCATTCACAGCCGCCATCGAGCCACTGCGCACGCAGATTGAGCGATTGGCCACTTTGCAGAAAGACAATCCAGATATCCTGAAAGTCGCATTTCGCTAAAACAGACGCGCCAGACACGTCATGCGCGGCAATCTGCAGTCCACTCCAGACAATCAGACCGAGCTCTATATCGGTCTGATGTCTGGCACTAGTCTAGACGGCGTCGATGCTGTTCTAGCCAGACTTCCACACCCATCATTACAAACTCAGACGGCATACGAGCGACCTTATGTGATCGCACGCTGGCATGAGCCTTTTGAGCCCCAGCTACGTGCCCAACTACTCGAACTACATACACCGCAATCGAATGAACTTCATCAAGCTGCGCTTATCAGCAATGCACTAGCCGACCTCTATGCCCGTGCTGTTCACAAACTACTGCAACAAACCAATTACACGTCTGACGCAATCATCGCTATCGGTGCACATGGACAAACCATCCGCCATCAACCTGATTTGCAATACACCATCCAGCTCAACGCCCCAGCTCGATTAGCTGAATTAACCCAAATTGATGTGATTGCAGATTTTCGGTCTCGCGACATTGCAGCAGGCGGCCAAGGCGCACCACTTGTACCGGCCTTTCATTCGTATTTGTTTGGAGATCAGCAAACACGTGTCATTCTGAACTTGGGTGGCATTGCCAATGTCACGATTCTTGAACCCAATGCGCCTGTACGCGGGTTTGATACCGGCCCAGCCAACATGCTAATGGATGCCTGGTGCGCATTGCATACAGGTGAACCATTTGATCGTGGCGGACAATGGGGTGCACAAGGCAAGGTCTCTGAATCTTTGCTGAACGCACTTATCGCTTCGCAGCCTTGGTTGTCACTGCCACCCCCAAAGTCCACGGGTCGCGATCTCTTCAATCTGAATTGGTTACAACAAACGTTGATTCCATTTCAAAATCAGCTCTCACCACAGGACGTCCAAGCCACCCTACAGCAACTCACAGCGCAAACCGTTTTTGACGCCTTACAACAGCTCAACATCCAGCCACCCATTCAACACGTCTACGGCTGCGGCGGTGGTGTGCACAACACGGCACTCATGGATCGTTTTAAAACGCTGGGCATTCATGTAACGCCCACCGATGAACTCGGTGTGGCTAGTCAGGACATGGAAGCGATGGCCTTTGCATGGCTCGCATGGAGCCACCACCATCGGATTGCCATTGCACTATCAGATGTGACAGGTGCACAAGGACCTCGCGTCCCTGGCGCACGTTGGCCTGCATAAAAAAGGAAAAAATGGCCACGGGTGAACGCACCCACGGCCACTGAAGATGCTAAAAAGTAGATTCGATGTGATCAATTACACGTCAAACGACGAGCCACATCCACATGTGGTTGCAGCGTTTGGATTGCGAATCACAAACTGCGCACCTTCCAGATCTTCTTTGTAGTCAATTTCGGCGCCCACCAGATACTGGAAGCTCATCGGATCGACCAATAACTGAACACCCATCTTTTCTAGAGACGTGTCATCTTCGTTCACGTCCTCATCAAAGGTAAATCCATACTGAAACCCGGAGCAACCCCCGCCTTGCACAAATACGCGCAATTTCAGGTTCGAATTACCTTCGTCAATCAACAGATCGCGCACCTTTTCAGCGGCTGAATCTGTAAACATAATTGGTGGCGGTGGCGCCTGCAGATCAACAGTTTCACTCACACTGCTCATGATGGTACTCCTGACATCAATGATCGTTAACAGCTCATTTTAGTCTAAGCTGCTGTCCTTAAACGGACCTTTACATGACGTGATCATAAACGATTTTATGCAACTATCGGGGATTACCCCCAACCACATCACGGTCATCCTCCACAGTGCCGACTTGACTCGTTGGGCAGAGTATCAGCAGGAATCGCTAATTTCCCGTCTCAGCCGCCACCAATGGTTTAATCAAATTCCCATATAATAAAACAAAACTTAGTTTTAGTAGACCATAAACCTTGGCTAAAAGCTCGCCTAAGATCATCGCGGCTTTAACCGCTCACTTCGATACCAGGAAATGTTTGTATGCGTCGTTTTTTACTCAAAAAACCATTCCCCGAATCACAAGCCAGGACTGGTCATGAATTAACCCGAACCATTGGTCTCGCGTCACTACTACTCATGGGTATCGGCAGCACACTGGGAACTGGCATCTTTTTTGTACTCACTGAAGCTGCACCTATGGCGGGTCCAGCCATCATTCTGTCATTTCTGATTGCCGCCATGGCAGCAGGCTTAACGGCTCTTTGCTATGCAGAAGTTGCGAGCGCCATCCCTGTTTCAGGCTCCTGCTACACCTACGCGTACATGACCATGGGTCAGGGCTTTGCGATTCTGGTTGGCGCGTGCCTTGTACTTGAGTGGGGTGTCGCAGCCGCTGCAGTTGCTGTCGGCTGGAGCCATTATCTGAATGAAGCCTTACGTCTAGTGACCGGCTGGCAGATTCCTGCTGTCTGGAGCATCTCTGCATTTCAAGCACCCACACCAGCAGATCCTCTACCGCATTACGGCAATTATCCTGCCATGGTAATGGTGATCCTCTGTGCCACTCTGCTTTTACGAGGCTCACGTCAATCGGCCACCATTAACGCTGTACTCACACTTCTTAAAATCGGCTTACTGACACTTTTTGCGATCGCTGTTATTCCGGCATTTCATGGCGAGAATTTTGAACCATTTATTCCGTACGGTATAGGCGGTATCAGCCAAGCAGCAGCAATTGTCTTTTTTAGTTTTGTGGGGCTTGACTCGATTGTCACGGCCAGCGAAGAAGCCATTCGACCCCATCGCAACATTCCACTGGCCATCCTAGGCGCGCTGGTCATCGTGACTATTATTTACGTTCTGATTACGATCTGCAGTCTGGGGGCTCAACCCATTACGGCCTTTGCCACGCAATCGGCTGGATTGTCGCAAATCTTATTGTCTGTCACCCACTCACCGATGAGCTCAATCATCTTGTCGACAGGCGCAGTCTTGTCCATATTTAGCGTCACACTCGTGGCACTCTACGGTCTTTCCAGAATCTATTTTGCCATGGCCAGAGACGGTCTGTTACCGCGAAAACTGGCACAACTCGATACGAAACAGGGTATTCCAAGGCAGGCTGTGTTTGCTGCGACGTTACTCGTTGTACCAGTCGCTGGCTTTGTACCGACAAAGCTACTCTGGGGGATGGTGAGCATCGGCACATTAGGTGCGTTTATTGCGGTTGCAATCTCGCTCATCCTTTTAAGAAAACAACACCCCACTATGCCGGGGCGGTTTCGTGTACCGCTGTACCCATTGACACCGGTCATCAGCATTGCTTGCTGCCTATATCTGATTCTGAGCCTAGACTTATCGGTTCAATTGGCATTTCTAGGTTGGCTGTGTTTTGCTTTGATCATCTGGTCAGTTTGTGGTCGCCCCAACCTCCAGACACCTGAGGAGATCGGGACAACAGACACTGAACCAAATCAGGGCAAAATCGCAACCTGATCTAAACCACTGGTTGCAGGCAGATCGAACATTAAGTTCATGTTTTGAACTGCCTGTCCAGACGCACCTTTCACCAAATTATCTTGCACCACCAAGACAATCAAGCGATCCGGATTGTCCGCTTGACGATGTAATGCGATACGCAACATGTTGGACGCACGCACACTACGTGTTTCAGGCAAAGCGCTTGCTGGCATCATGTCAACAAACGGTGCATCGGCGTAAAACGCCTCATACAACGCCTGACAGTCCATCTCACGTGCTTCAGGTGTCAGATTCACATACAGTGTTGTGAACATACCGCGCACCATAGGCACCAGATGTGGCACAAACGTGACCTGAACCTTTTGTCCCGTCAGTGCTTTAATTTGTTCGGTGATTTCAGGGTGATGGCGATGGCCAGAGACGCCATACGCTTTAAAGCTATCACTGACTTCTGAAAAGAGCGTCCCAACACTGGCACCACGACCAGCGCCGGTCACACCCGACTTGGCGTCTGCGATGATATTGCTTGTGTCAATCAGCACATTGGGCTTAAGCAATGGCGCAAGCCCCAGGATCACAGTGGTGGGATAACAACCTGGATTGCCAATCACCTTGGCTTCGCGAACCTTCTGGGTTTGCAGCTCGGGCAAACCATAGACAGACTCTGCCAGAATGTCTGGGCACGCATGTGGCATCTTGTACCACTTTTCAAAAACACCCGTATCTTGCAGACGAAAGTCAGCTGCCAGATCGATGATCCGTACGCCGGCATCGAGTAGCGTTTGAGCTTGGCTCATGGCCACACCATGCGGTGTCGCAAAAAACACTACATCACACGAAGTCAACGGTGCATTTTCAGGTGTTGTAAACGCAAGATCCACATGACCACGTAAGTTGGGGAACATGTCCGCCACACGTATACCCTCTTCCGAGCGCGATGTAATGGCTGTGATTTCGACATGCGGATGCTGCGACAACAGACGCAACAATTCCACGCCGGTATAACCGGTTCCGCCAACAATACCAACCTTAATGACAGGTTCTGCTCGCTTACTCATTTGCGCTTGACCTCTGATGGAAGATTTAAATGGGTATGGGTAGTGATTCATTCTAGCGCGTCAGCCATTGGAGACTTCAAGCAACGCCGTTGCGCATAAGGATATCGTGAGAGCTCTCACAAAATGTTCGCCCAAGACATCTATTGAAAAAAAAGCCACCCGAGGGTGGCTTCGTGCAACGCAGATTGATCGGGAGAACGACCAGATTCTGCTTTTAACGCTTACTGAACTGCTTGCGGCGACGTGCTTTGTGGAAACCGACTTTCTTACGTTCCACTTCACGTGCGTCACGTGTCACAAAACCTGCTTGTGACAAGGCAGACTTCAATGTTTCGTCATAGTCAATCAATGCACGTGTAATACCGTGACGGATTGCACCCGCTTGACCACTCTCACCACCACCGTGCACGTTGATTTTGAAATCAAACGATTCGAGGTGCTCTGTCAGAGTCAGCGGCTGGCGCACGATCATACGACCGGTTTCGCGCGCAAAAAATTCATCGACAGGCTTGCCATTAACAACAATGTTACCCGTACCTTTCTTCATAAAGACACGAGCCACTGACGTCTTGCGGCGGCCGGTACCATAGTTCCAGTTACCAATCATGTTCGACATCCTTAAAAGTCAAGAGGTTTGGGCTGCTGCGCACTATGCGGATGCTCTTCGCCAGCATAGATTTTCAGCTTTCTGATCATGGCGTAGCCAAGGGGACCCTTGGGCAACATGCCTTTGACCGCTTTTTGCAGTGCCTGACCTGGATGACGCTTTTGCAGCTTTTCAAAGCTGGTCTCGCGCAAACCACCCGGGTAACCGGTGTGACGGTAATAAATCTTGTCAGTTGCTTTCTTACCTGTGACCGCGATGTCAGCAGCGTTGATGATCACGATGTAATCGCCCGTGTCAACGTGAGGCGTGTATTCAGGTTTGTGTTTACCGCGCAGGCGTCGTGCGACTTCGCTGGCCACACGTCCAAGCACCTTGCCTTTTGCGTCAATCACGAACCAGTCACGCTTAACTTCATGCGGCTTTGCCACGAAAGTTTTCATGATTGGATTCCAATATAGTTAAACGTGGCAGGGGAATCCCGCCACCAATCGACCTTAATCGGACCCCAAGACGTTATCGTCCGCCCGTAGCTCCGCCCACTCAAAAAGGTGGTTTTTAAGGTAACTTCGAATAGTACCACACACTTAGCCGAATATCACAACAAACAATTATCAGCCTATCAGGTGCCGGCAATCGACATTTCAGGGATCAGAATGGACCCTGTACGCTTGCCACCTCGGATCAATTCATCACTCCCCACTGCAGCCATCCGCAAAAACATCTCTTTCAGATTGCCCGCAATGGTAATTTCTTCAACTGGATACTGGATCTCACCGTTTTCAACCCAATAACCAAACGCACCTCGAGAATAGTCACCAGTGACATAGTTCACACCTTGACCAATCAATTCGGTCACCAGCAAACCTGTCCCCATTTCCTTGAGCATCCAATCTAACGTATGGTGTGCTTGAGTGTCTCGAGAACGCAACACCAGATTGTGAGAACCACCCGCATGACCAGTTGTTCGCATACCCAGCTTTTTAGCCGTGTACGTCGAGAGAAAATAATTCTGCACTTCCCCGGCAGAAATGACCTGTCGAGCGCGGGTACGGACACCTTCGTTATCAAACAAACTGCTGCCAAATGCGCCGGGTATAAACGGGTTCTCATCGACTGAGATGTGATCAGCCAACACCTGCTGACCCAGAGAGCCCTCCAAAAATGACGCTTTTCGGTATAAGGCACCCCCACTCAACGCCTGTGTCAAAGCGCCCAGCAAACCCAAAGCTAAGGGCGCTTCAAAAATCACCGGCGCTTGTCGAGTCGAGAGACGACGTGCATCTAAACGAGACAGCGCCCGCTCAGCGGCATATTGACCCAGTTGTACAGGATCCGAAAGATCCTTGGCATTGCGCTGGCTCGAATACCAAAAATCACGTTGCATCCCATCACCACGGCCCGCAATCGGGACCACACTAATGCTATGTCGTGTCGTGCTGTAACCATTCATAAATCCACGGGAGTTTGCAAGTACAAACTGAGATTCACCCGTACTCACACTGGCGCCTTCCGTATTGGCAATCCGCGGATCCAGATCCCGTGCTGCCGTCTCGGCTTTCAACGCAATCTCGGTTGCCTCATCAACCTCCACCGACCAAGGGTGGTAGAGCGACAAATCAATGGCAGGCTCTAAAAACAGATCTTCAACGTCTGGCAGACCTGCCATGTCATCGTCTGCTGTATAGCGGGCAATACTCCAAGCCGCCTCAACGGTTTGCTCAATCGCCTGACGAGAAAAATCCGATGTGGAGGCACTACCGCGACGCTGACCAGCATAGACAGTCACGCCCAAGGCACCGCCTCGCGTCTGCTCCACGGTTTCCAGTGAGCCCATCCGTACCGACACCGACAAACCCTGCCCTTTGGAGACTTCAGCGGTCGCATCCGTCGCTCCTAAGGAGCGGGCGTAAGTCAGTGCTTGCGTGACCAGATCTTCAAACTGGGCCTTCTGTTCAACAATAGACATTGGTTGCATGCGATTTAGTATCCTGAAGTCAATGGCAAAAGATTTGTATGATAACGAAGTCCTGTCCTTAATCTTGGCACATACATGATGGATCACAACGATCAACCCGTCTCTGACGAAGAATATTTTGGCCCTAGCAAGTCACAAGTCAAACGAGAAATGCATGCTCTACAAGAGCTCGGCAAACAACTCGTGCTGGCTAGCGACCAGCATCTAAAGGTTTTAAACGAACAGTTACAACTCGATGAAAAGCTACTAGATGCGATTAAACTGGCCAAACGGCTCAATAGCCACGAGGCGCGCCGGCGCCAAATTCAGTACATCGGCAAACTCATGCGCCAAGCACCGCATGAAGCACTTGCTGCTGGTTTAGAATCACTGAATCGCGATGGCACACTCGCCACTGAAAACCTGCATCAAATTGAACATGAGCGTGATCAGTTACTCGCCAGCGATCAAGCATTGACCGCATGGCTCAAAACACACCCTCAGGTTGAAATACAAGTCATCCGTTCAATCATTCGGGCTGCCCGTCAGGAACAAGCCCGTAATGACAAGATTCGTGCTGAAGGTGCAACCAACGTCAAACCTCAGCACAAACACTATCGCGCCCTGTTTCAGGCGATTAAAGCCGCTCACGCAGCTAAGCCTGCAACAGACGACACCACTTTTTCCTCGGAGTAAGTACATTGGAACTTCTGGATTGTATTGAAATCGAAACCGCACCGAACCCAACTCACAGCATCATTTGGATGCATGGTTTGGGCGCTGATGGCAATGACTTTGCACCCTTGGTCCCAGCCTTAAATGTCACACGCCAATTGCCCATTCGCTTTGTATTTCCAAATGCCCCCCACCAGCCTGTGACGATCAATGGCGGCATGCGCATGCCTTCTTGGTATGACATTTTTATGCCTGGCCCCAATCGTCAGGAAGATGAAGCAGGCATCCTCGCTTCAGAAGAAGCCATCCGTTTGTTAATCAAACGAGAAAATGAACGCGGTATCCCAACAGACCGGATTGTGATCGCTGGGTTTTCTCAGGGATGCGCGATGACGCTGCATACAGGGCTTCGTTACCCAGAAAAACTCGCAGGCTTAATTGGTTTGTCTGGCTACCTACCACTGGCCAAAACTGCCCCGCAACACTGGTCGCCTGCCAATCAGAAAACACCGATCTTTCTGGCGCATGGCACCCATGACCCCATGGTGACCATTGATCGTGGCCTGGCAACTCGAGATGAACTGGATCGACACGGCTATGATGTGCGTTGGCACACCTACCCCATGCCACACAGTGTCTGCCCAGAGGAGGTCCATGACATTAACCAGTTCCTGGAACAAATCCTCCTTCAGAACCAAAAGTAAGACTAGGCGCAATCACGCTTAGCGGCCACTGTTTATTGAATTTAAGAACACTACACAAACTATGAACACCACCAACGATCGCCGTGTAAGAACACGTTTTGCACCCTCCCCAACAGGATATCTCCACTTGGGCGGTGCACGCACGGCATTATTTTCTTGGGCGTACGCACGACATTTTGGCGGCGACTTCGTTCTACGAATCGAAGACACAGATGTGGAACGCTCAAGTGAAGATGCGGTTCAAGCCATTTTGGACAGCATGAATTGGCTCGGACTTGACGCAGATGAAGGCCCCTACTACCAGATGCAGAACATGGCGCGTTATCGCGAAGTGGTTCAAGAGTTACTGGCAAGCGGACACGCCTACTACTGCTACAGCAGCCCTGAAGAGGTCGATCAGATGCGCGAAAAAGCCCGTCAGCTCGGACTCAAACCTCGCTATGACGGCACCTGGCGCCCTGAGCCCGGCAAAACATTGCCTGCCATCCCTGAAAACCGCCAGCCCGTGGTGCGCTTTAAAACACCATTGGATGGGGTGACCAGCTGGAATGACTTGGTCAAAGGCACAATCAGCATCGCCAACAGCGAATTGGATGATCTGATCATCGCAAGGCCTGATGGCACGCCGACCTATAACTTTTGCGTCGTTGTCGATGATTGGGACTCAGGTATCACACACGTGATTCGGGGCGACGATCATGTCAACAACACCCCACGTCAGATCAATATTCTCAAAGCACTGGGCGCCACACTCCCTGTCTATGGGCATGTCCCCATGATTCTGGGACCTGATGGTGAAAAACTCTCAAAACGCCACGGTGCTGTGAGTGTGACGGAATATGACGACGACGGCTATCTGCCAGAAGCTATGGTGAACTATCTGGCTCGTCTGGGTTGGAGTCATGGTGACGAGGAAATCTTTAGTCGTGAGCAGATGATCAGCTGGTTTGATGGTAAGAACCTGTCACGTTCTGCTTCACAGTGGGATCCACAAAAACTCAATTGGGTGAATGCGCATTACATCCGTCAGGCAGACCTCACACGACTCGCAAAAGCCATCGAACCTAGACTTCGTGCCTTGGGTGCTGATCCCGAGCGCGTCTCTTTAGTTGATGCGATTGCTCTGGTACGTGACCGTGCACACACCCTTGTCGAACTGGCGGATGCATGCCTTCTGTTTTGTGCAGACCCTGCTACACCCGATCCGGCGCTCATTGAAAAGCACATCACAGATCCGGCGCGCGTTGCATTGGCTGATTTCTTGGCTCGCGCTAAAGAATGCGCCTGGGATCGTAAAACCTTATCAGCTCTCATCAAAGAGTTGCTCAGTGCGCACGAACTCAAAATGCCACAACTTGCCATTCCGTTGCGTTTATTGATTGTAGGGACACCACAGACCCCAGCAATCGATGCTGTTCTAGAACTTCTGGGCCGTGAACGCGTCGTCGAACGTTTAGAGCTAGGCTTAAAGTAAGTCTTAAGGCACAAACCCTCGATTCTGGCATGACACAAAGCCACAGTCATGCCAGATCGATCAAATTCCACTTAAAACCCTCAAAAAACGGCATTTTCAACCGCCAAAACACATATTTTTTGAATAAGATAGGCTTTCTGAGAATATCCCGCTAACATATACAGGGTGTGTGCGCAATAAATGCTGTGCCAGAAATGTCTCAGCTCACTTTGCGTGCCTGTGATTTTGTCCCTGCAAGTCCCTGCATTCTGAAACTGCGCTGAGTCGTCGCTGGCACATCGCAATAGGAGAGATATCATGGCAACAGCCAAGAAAGCCGCTAAAAAAGTCGCAAAAAAAGCAACAAAAGCTGTGAAAGCCGCCAAAGAAGTCGCTGCTAAAAAAACAACTGCAACCAAAACAGCCACTGCCGCTAAAAAGGCAGTTGCTGCCAAAAAAACGGCCACTAAAAAAGTAGCCACAAAGAAAGCAGTTGCTAAAAAAGCCGTCGTCAGGAAAGTCGCAGCCAAAAAAACTGTCACGACAGCACCCACCGCAGCACCTAAAACGTCCGCCAAAGCAGCCGTTAAAACCACGGCCAGGAAAGTCAGTAAAACAGCTGCAAAGAGCGCAAAAACTGACATTAATCCAGTGGCATCCTGGCCATTTCCCACAAACTCCAGACCTTAACTGATGGGGTGCTTACACACACATCACAAGCGACGCTTGATACGTATTCACTTGACAAAAACACCGTCAGGTGAATTCAGGGCGTGCGGCTGCATTCATGCGACAATGCCGCGTCATATGCCATCACAGAAGATTTTGTAACAACCATGGTCAGCGAAATTTTGCAATTCCTTATCGAAATCGGTTTCACTATTTTAGGCATCGCGTTTTTAGCGCGCGGCTGGTTGTACGCGATTCGGTTTCATCCGTTTAACCCGTTTTCTCAACTCATATTTCGAGTCACAGAGTGGTTGTGTAAACCCTTGCGCACCATCTTGCCGTCAACGCGCTCCATTGATTTTGCGAGCTTCATCGGGGCTTATCTCAGTGCATTTGTCTATCTCATTGTGATGTGGACAGTCAGCACATTGACTCTGCCGCCTTTGTTTCTGGTCTTGCCAGCGCTAGGGGCAGCTGTCTTTACAGCATTGCGCTGGATGTTGAATCTGGTGATCTGGTTAACGCTGATTCAGGCTATTTTGTCTTGGGTTAATCCGATGGCACCCATCATGCCTGTTTTACGCACGCTCATGGCCCCTTTGTTGGAGCCAATACGCCGTATTTTGCCAAACCTGGGCGGTCTGGATTTCTCGCCGCTCGTGTTGCTGATTCTTGCCCAAATCGTCATGATGTCGCTCAATCGCATTAGCTACTCCATATTTGGTGTCTAAGCCAATCATCTTTGGTGTTTAAGCAGACAATCTACACAAAAGAAAACAGGCTGTTCTTCATCCTCGATTGACCAAGAGATGAAGAACAGCCTGTTTTTTATAACTTTTGTATGACTTAACCACAGGATTTAGCTTGCGGGCACAACGCGCACAGGACCGGCACCCGAGATCACCTGAACACGCTGACCTGCTCTCAATGGCACGTCGGCTTCTTGCGCGATCACGCGAACTTCACCGTTATCCAAGCGAACGGTCACTTCAAGACCATCGCTCCTACCTGCATACTGTTCTGCTTTCTCACCAACTAGTGCGCCCAGCAAAGCACCGCCGACGATTGCCAGATTACGACCTGTACCACCGCCAACACCGCTTCCTGCAACACCACCTAACGCACCCCCTGCCACCATGCCAACGCCGCTACTACGATCGTTCTGAATCGTGACAGCACGCACGGAAACCACCGTACCCATACGCACAACTTGTTCTGCTTGCGCTTGTCCGTGCGTATACACATTGGCTGACGAGCTGGGTGTTTGGCAACCTGATACGGTCAGCGCAGCTGCGCCTACAACAACCACAGCGCCAAACAATCTAACTGAACGGCGATTGACGCCTGAAATGATTGTGTTCATTCCTTCTCCTTCCTGTGACATCAAGTCAAAATAACCGTCACGACAACGTGACAATCTTTTATTTTACAAAGACTGGTTATAAGTTTTTTGTAAAAGCGCCTCAATGTGATCGCGCGTAAAAACATGATTCTGAGGACCTCGAGAAGCAATTTTGATCGATCCTAAGACATTACCAAGCATACACGCTTTTTCCCAGCCCATGCCCTGTGTCAGACCAAACAACAAACCCGCACGATGTGCATCACCACAACCTGTTGGATCGACGATCTCCGTCGCAGGCACGGGTGCAATCGACTGTTTACCTTGCGCCGTATACAAATCGGCGCCTTCGCAACCGCGGGTCACAACAATCGCTTGTAGGTTATTTGCAAGCTCTTGGATTGATTGTCCAGTTCTTTCTTCCACTACACTGGCTTCATAGTCATTGAGCGCCAAGGCGTCCACTTGTTTGATGACTTCAAGAAGTTCTTCGCCATTAAAGAGCGGCATTGCTTGCCCGAGGTCAAACATCACAGACGTTTGTGTTTTAGCGAGTTTCTCAACATGTGCCATCATTCCCGCTTTGGAATCAGGTGCCACAATCGCCCAAGCAGCGTTCTGAGCGTTGACTTCATTGTCAGCCGAATGCTCCATAGCACCCGGGTGAAATGCTGCAATCTGGTTGTCATCCAGGTCCGTGGTGATAAAGCACTGTGCGGTGAACGTTTGTGGCACAACCCGCAAATGACGAGTTTCGATCCCCATTTCTTTAAAACGATCCAAATAATCAACCGCATCTTCACCGATGGTCGCCACAGGAACAGGCGCACCACCTAGCATCTTGAGGTTGTATGCAATGTTGCCAGCACAACCCCCGAACTCACGACGCATCTGCGGCACTAAAAAGGACACGCTCAACATGTGAATGCGATCAGCGAGAATATGCTCTTTAAAACGACCATCAAATACGGCAATCGTATCAAACGCCATCGAACCGCAAATTAAAACTTCCTGTGTCATGATTGAACAAATCCTTTTCAAGCAGAGTCAAACAACGGATTCTTCGGTTGTTTATCTATTTAAATTCATGGAAAAAACTTCTCAACTTCAAATCCACTCACGCTAAGCCCTGTCACGTCTAAATCCAAGTTCAGCACCACTTCTTCTCGAGCTAAAAACGGTTGCGCCGGTTGCGATTGTGGTAAATATTCAGAAGGAGGGATCACTTTCTTAGCGACTACAGTGCCTGACGCATCGCTCAGTGACAACAAGAGATGTGGCCAGGGCTGTGGATCTGTGCTGCGATTCTGCATCGTCAACTTAAGCGCCATATTGAGCTGGTCATTGGCTTGTTTTTCAGGGCTTTGCTGCAAAGACGATCCAATAATCACAATGCGATCAATGCGCCGCACATAATTAACTTCGCAGTCAATTGGCTTACACACCCACACTAACAAAGGTCGGGTTTGCGGATATGCAGTCACGAGATCATTTCTGAAGTACACCAGTAACTGGAACACCAGCACAAACACCAAAAGCACAGACAAACCAGTCCAGAGAAACCAAGCGCCCCAAGACATGGACTCTTCATCGTCTAAAAACTCGGGTTCTTGCCAACCGACTGCAGACGGATCATCGCCACGCGTTCGTGACTCGCCCATCACCTGAAAAGGTTCATCACTGTCCTGAAACTCGTCATTGAGCGGCTCTTCAAAACTCGATGAACCTAGATATGGCTCATCCTCAGCATAGATAGCAGTCGCGGACGCTGACAGATTGTCAGGTCGGATCGCACTAAAAATCTGAATATCACTGGATTCAGATGTTTCTGAATCAGTCGCGTGGGCAGCGCCTATCGTACCTACAGCATCCGTGTGCGTTGGAAGCGACTCAATCGGGGGGATAATCGGGGTCTCAGGGGGAGCTTCAGGGATGTGCTCTAAAGGGCTCTCAGTGATAGGCTCTTCCGATGACGCCTGAGCAGAGCCAATCTGTTGTGTCAGCGTTGGCACACTGCCTTGAAGGCCGTCATATCCATCAAAGACATGTCGACACTGTCCACACCGAACCAAACCGTCATGCTGTTTAAGCTGATCCGGTGTTACCGCAAAGCCACTTTGGCATTTCGGGCAACGCGTGATCAAGCTCATGCCATGGACCGTCCTTCGAGCTGACCCGCTAGACACACCCAGCCATCTAGCGTGCGCCAGACCGACAAAGACACCCAGGGGGCGTAAAAGCTTGCCACGTCCTGCGCTTGCTCAGCCAGAACCCCTGACAAAATCAAATGTCCACCAGGCGCAACACGGGCCGATAGCAAAGGTGCTAGCACTTTCAGTGGGCTCGATAAAATATTGGCAACCACCACATCAAAAACACCACCCTCCTGAACGTCAGGTAATGCGTGAGGTAAACCGACTTTCAGCTTGGCTTCGTTAATCTGTGCATTAAGCTCAGTGGTTTGTACCGCTTGCTCATCAATGTCCACACCCCAGACATCGCCAGCACCTAGGCGCTGTGCGGCAATCGCTAAAATGCCAGAACCGCAGCCATAATCCAGCACACTGGCACCCACCGGCAAATGCTCACTGAGCCATTGCAAACACAAGTGCGTCGTTGGATGACTGCCGGTTCCAAACGCAAGCCCAGGATCCAACTCCAACACCACTTTTTGTGGTGCGTTTTTATCCGCGTCAGCTTCTGACGCTTGGATTAATTGCTCATGCTCATCACGATGCCAAGAGGGCACAATCATGAGACGATCACTGACATCAATCGGACCAAACTGAGATTGCGTCATGCGCACCCAGTCCTGATCCTCAACCGTTTGCTCTGTCCATCCAGTCAAATCGATCGATAACAAAGCTTCCATTTCAGTGACCAGTTCTTGCGCCTCTAACTGTGCTGGCAACAGCACCGTCAAACGGCAATTCGGCCACTTTTGTTCATGGGCCAAACTGCCAGGCTCACCAAATAGAGGCGACTCATCAGGCGTATCCACGTCTGCATCCTCAACGCTGGTGCTCAACACACCGGCCTCGAGTAATGCATCGGTTAACGCATCGACCTGTTGGTCATTGCAATGGAGAATCAGCTCATGCACGATTACTCAACTTCTTCTCAAGATAGTGAATACTGGTGCCACCTTGTGCAAAGGCGGCATCAACCATCAGGTCTTTGTGCAAATCGACGTTGGTCTGAATACCTTCAATCACTGTTTCAGACAACGCAGTGCGCATTCTGGCCAAAGCCTGCTCGCGAGTGTCACCATACGTGATGATCTTTGCGATCATCGAGTCGTAATAAGGAGGCACAAAATAACCGTTGTAAGCATGTGAATCAATCCGCACACCAGGTCCGCCTGGCATGTGCCAGTGCGTAATACGTCCTGGGCTTGGGATGAATTTCACGGGGTCTTCCGCATTAATTCGGCATTCAATGGCGTGGCCACGGAACTGAATATCACGTTGACGCAACGTAAATGGCTCACCGGCAGCAATCAGAATCTGTTGCTGAATCAAGTCAATCCCTGTAATAAACTCAGTCACAGGGTGCTCAACCTGAATACGTGTATTCATTTCGATGAAATAAAACTCACCGTTTTCATACAAGAACTCAAAGGTTCCAGCGCCTCGATAACCAATTTTCTTACAAGCTTCGACACAACGCTCACCGATGCGCTCAACTTGTTTACGTGAAATGCCGGGAGCCGGTGCCTCTTCAATCACTTTCTGGTGGCGACGCTGCATAGAGCAGTCACGCTCACCTAACCAGACGGCACGACGTCCACCATCGGCAAGCACCTGAATCTCAATATGGCGTGGGTTCTCAAGGAACTTCTCCATATAGACTTCGGCGTTATTAAAAGCAGCCAGCGCTTCGGTTTTAGTCGTGGCGACCGCACCGAGCAAAGCCGCTTCAGTGTGAACGACGCGCATCCCGCGCCCACCACCACCGCCAGCCGCTTTAATGATGACTGGGTAACCAATCCGCTTGGCTGTCTCAATAATCACCTGTGGATCGTCAGGCAAAGCGCCTTCAGAACCCGGTACAACCGGCAAACCGGCTGCGATCATGGCGTTTTTTGCACTGACTTTATCGCCCATGATACGAATTGATTCCGGTGTCGGTCCGATAAAGACAAAGCCGCTTTTTTCAACACGTTCCGCAAAATCAGCATTTTCAGCTAAAAAGCCATATCCAGGGTGAATCGCAGCCGCATCCGTCACTTCAGCGGCTGAGATGATGGCGGGCATATTCAGGTAGCTGTCTTTGGAAGCAGCGGGTCCGATACACACCGACTCATCGGCCAGACGCACGTATTTGGCATCGCAATCGGCTTGCGAGTGCACAACAACGGTTTTAATGCCCAACTCTCGGCAGGCCCGCTGAATGCGCAACGCAATTTCGCCACGGTTGGCGATCAGAATTTTATCAAACATGCTTAGTCTATGACAAAAAGTGGTTGACCAAATTCAACGGGTTCACCGTTGTCGATCAGAATTTCTTTGATGACGCCAGCCCGGTCTGCTTCGATTTCGTTGAGCAACTTCATGGCTTCCACGATGCACAGAGCCTGGCCTTCGCGAACCGAGTCACCGACTTCAACAAAAGGTTTGGCACCTGGGCTTGGGGCACGATAGAAAGTGCCAACCATTGGGGCTTTAATTAGGTTTTCATCGGGGATAGCACCACCCGCGTTGGGCGACTCATCCGCACCGGATACGGCTGCTGCAGCGGCCACAGCTGGTACCGAGACAGTCACAGGCGCTGGTGCGGCACTGACAACTGCAGTCGGTGCAACAGACTTGACGATGCGAACCATGTCCTCACCTTCGGTGATTTCCAGTTCTGCAATGTCTGACTCTGCTACCAAGTCAATAAGCGTTTTAAGTTTGCGCAGATCCATATTGTATGTATTCCGTGAGGGATCAGTAAGGTAACTGTGTTGATCAATGACCGTGCCCGCAATTAGGCGACGGCCTCCAAATCTGTAGGTTGCCGGGCAATAAAATGCAGCGCAGCTTCATAGCTCATTGCGCCCAATCCAGCAATGACGCCACGTGCTAAGTCACTCAGGTAGGAGTGATGGCGAAACGGTTCGCGCGCGTGGACGTTTGATAAATGCACTTCAATAAAAGGACGATCGATGGCGGCCAGTGCATCGCGAATGGCCACACTTGTATGGGTATAAGCACCCGCGTTGATCACCAACCAGGTGGTTCCATCTGAACGCGCCTGCTGGATACGGGTCACAAGTTCACCTTCACCGTTGGCCTGAAACGTCGTCAACGCCATATTCAGGGAACGCGCCAGCGTCTCGAGTGAGCGATTAAGCTCGTCGAGAGTGAGGCTTCCGTAGATTTCAGGCTCACGCAAACCCAACATATTTAAGTTGGGACCGTGCACCACGAGGATGCGATGAAGCATACCTATTAACCAGTCCTTAAAATGTGTCGAAACACGTTAATTGTCGCCAATTGTACATACACCTGTTTCAAGACACCAACATCTGTTTGATTTTCGACTCTAAAACCTCAGGGTTAATTTCGCCTTTAATCGTCTCGACCAGCTCGCCATCGGCATTAATCAAGACCGTAAATGGCAAACCACCTTGCGTATTTCCCAATGCTTTTGTTAATGAAATACCGCCATGCCCAGCCACATAAATCGGAAATGTCACAGGAATCTTGTCAAGAAACTTCGTGACATTGTCTGGACTATCGATGGCCACACCAAGCACCTTAGCTTGCGGAATCTCTGTCGACAGTGTTTCTAAAGCCGGCATTTCACGCACGCACGGCCCACACCAGCTCGCCCAGAAGTTTAAGACAAGCGGAGTGCCTAACCACTCACGCATCGACACAGGCTGCTTTTGCAGATCGGGCAATTGCGCATCAAAAAATGTCTGAACCTCAGGGCTCAGTGTTTTAGGCGTTAGGCTGCGATTGGCTTGTGGTGCCTTATGCGCGCTTGAGCGCCAAGCCGCCCAGCCGCCAAAGCCAAGCACCCCCAAACCGACCAAACCAGCAATCCATGTTCTTCGTTTCATACCGACATCATAACGCCGTGTCCGAACAATTCGCACGAAACCTGTCGATATGCTTTTGACAAGACATAGAATGGGCAGCGAGTTCTTGCCCGTTACAGGTAAAATGGCCCGCAAGGAGAGATGGCATGCATTTACATATTCTGGGAATTTGCGGAACCTTTATGGGAGGTCTCGCACTCATTGCGCGCGCAGCAGGTCACCGAGTCACAGGTTGTGACCAAGCGACCTACCCGCCCATGAGTACACAACTTGAAGAGCAAGGCATTGATCTCATCGAAGGATTTGATGCGGATCAGATCAACCTAAAGCCGGATCTCTTCGTCGTGGGCAATGTCGTGACACGCGGCAATCCACTCATGGAAGCCATTCTCGATCAAGGCTTGCCATATATTTCAGGTCCACAATGGCTAGGTGAACACGTTCTACAAAACCAGCACGTTCTATCGGTTGCTGGCACACATGGTAAAACCACCACCAGCGCGATGCTGACCTGGATCCTTCATCAAAACGGTTACGCACCCAACTTCCTCATTGGTGGTGTCGCACCCGATTTAAATGTGTCCGCTCACTTTGATCCGGCCAATCGATACTTTGTGATTGAAGCCGACGAATACGACACAGCTTTCTTTGATAAGCGCTCCAAATTTGTGCACTATCGCAGCCGAACAGCGATTCTGAATAACCTTGAATTCGATCACGCGGACATTTTTTCTGATCTAAACGCCATTGAAACGCAATTTCACCATCTCGTTCGCACTATTCCCAGCTCCGGACAAATCATTGTGCCCGCGGATGATTCGGCATTAGAGCGCGTTCTCGAACGGGGTTGCTGGACGCCAGTGGTGCGCTTTCTTCATAAAGACAGCTGGCACGTTGTACAGAATCATGAAGGCGACGACGTTATTTATCTAGGCGAAAAAGAAATTGGTGCATTACGCTGGTCACTCACAGGTCGGCACAATCTACACAATGGACTGGCCGCTATGGCCGCCGCTGCGCATATCGGTGTGGAGCCCGCCCAAGCTTTACAGGCACTGAACACATTTGGCGGTGTGAAGCGACGCATGGAAGTCCGTGGTGTCATCGCAGACATCACGGTGTATGACGATTTTGCACATCACCCCAGTGCCATTGAAACCACATTACAAGGCTTGCGAGCCAAGCTCGGACCTGACAAACGAATCTTGGCCGTCTTAGAACCACGCTCAAACACCATGAAACTAGGTGCCATGGCGACTCGACTGGCCGACTCTTTAAAAACAGCCGATCTTGTGTATTGTTATGCTGAGCACAGTGGCAAGCATCAATTGCAATGGGACGCTGACAAAGTCCTGGCGCCCTTGGGTGATCGACAATTTGTACACACCGATGTCGACACGATGGTTGCTGACATCACCCAAACTGCACAACCAGGTGATCACATCGTCATGATGAGTAATGGCAGCTTCAAGCAAGCGCACGACAAGTTGCTTGATTCCTTAAAAAAACATTTTTCGCAGGAGACCGCGTGATTTTATATCTGCACGGCTTTCGTTCTTCACCCCAGTCATTTAAATCCCAGCGTCTACGCAAGCATTTAGCGTCGCTTGGACGTCTGTCGCAATGGGCTTGCCCCGCTTTACCTGTGCAGCCTGACCAAGCCATTCAGATCGCATCCGATGAAGCGCAACGTCTATTGCGTGAGCACCCAGACGCGACACCCGATCAGCTCACAATTATCGGATCGTCTTTAGGTGGGTTTTACGCCATTTATCTGGCCGAAAAACTGGGCTGCCGTGCGGTGCTTTTAAATCCAGCCGTGCATGCCGACCGCGACCTAGAGAAGTATTTGGGCGAACTCACCAACTTCCACACGGGAGAAGCTGCCCTCTTTACACGCGAAGATCTAGACAACCTACGTGCCCTCGTCGTGCCCAACATCACACGCCCTGAGCGCTACTTTTTAATCGCCGCCACAGGCGATGAAGTGCTGAACTGGCGTGAAATGCAAGCCATGTTTGCGCAGAGCCCACAAAAAATCATCGCCGGCAGCGATCACGGACTGTCCGACTTCGAACAACACCTTACCGATGTCATGGCGTTTGTTGACGCCAACACTCAGAAATAATCAGGCGACTTGCATGTTTGTACTTTTTGAAGAGAGCGGTCAGTTCAAAGCCGCTGAAATTAAATCGGAGGCTGACAGCAGCCTTCACATTGAAATGCCTTCGGGCAAGCGCAGTAAAATCAAGCGCAACAATACCTTATTCACTTTTAATGACCATCCCGCACAAACATTACTGGATGACGCCAAACCGTTGAGCGAAGAGTTTGATATCGAGTTTCTTTGGGAAGTCGCACCTGAAGATGAGTTTGATATCCAAGCACTCGCACAAGAGTATTACGGCCACAAGCCCAGCACACTGGAGACTGTCGCACTACTTTTGGCAGTCCACCAGGCACCGATCTACTTTCATCGTCGAGGCAAAGGTCTGTATCGACGTGCACCTGAAGAGATTTTACAAGCTGCACTGGCCGCTCAAGAGAAAAAACAAAAACAACTGGCGCAACAACAACACTGGGCTGAGCAACTCGCCCAAGGCGTACTACCTGAAGACTTTGATGGCGATCCTCTCACGCTGGTGACACGCCCCGATAAAAACTCACAAGCTTGGAAAGCCATTGAGTTGGCCAGCCAACAAACTGGGCAATCCGTTGACGATCTATTGTTGGCATGCGGAGCCTGGCCCAATGCACTGGCGTTACACCGTGCGCGCTTTTTTGCGGCGAATTTTCCGAAAGGCATCGAATTTCCCGAGGTTTCTTTGGATTTCGATCCTGAGTCACTGCCACTGGCTGATGTACAGGCTTATTCCATCGATGACGTCAATACCACAGAGATTGACGATGCCTTGTCAGTGCGTGAACTGGAAGACGGCTGGCTTGAGGTGGGTATCCACGTTGCGGCACCTGCTTTATCGGTGATTCGCGACAACCAACTAGACGAATTGGCTCGCGCCCGCATGGCAACCGTCTATATGCCGGGACAAAAAATCCCAATGCTACCCTCGTCTCTCATCGACACATATTCTTTAGTGGCTGGCAAACCCGTTCCGGCTCTGTCGCTTTACGTTCAAGCCAACGCACAAACCGGTGAAATCCGCCAAGAGCGTGTTGCGATTGAACGCATTGCAGTCACAGAAAACCTGCGACACAACGAACTTGACGCACAAGTCACCCCTGAAGCCCTCGACGATCCTACTCAACCCTTGGCCTATGGTGAGATTCTTCGCCCCCTCTGGACGCTCTCCAAGGCTCTTAGCGCAGTGCGCGATGAGCGACGCGGCAAGCCAGAGAATAATGACCGGATCGATTACAGCTTCTACCTCGATGGACCAGCCGACGATCCAAACACCCCAGTGCGCATTGAACCCAGACAGCGCCAAGCCCCCTTGGATCTCATGGTCTCGGAATACATGATTTTGGCCAACGCCACTTGGGCACGGTTACTGGATACGCATAATTTACCGGGAATCTTTAGATCACAACAAGGAATGCGAGTGCGCATGAGTACGCACGCACTCCCGCATGACGCCATGGGGGTGACGCACTACGCTTGGTGCACCTCCCCTCTGAGGCGTTATGTCGATCTGGTCAACCAACGACAACTCGTTGCACTGGCACAGCATGGCGTTTCAGCGGCATTGGTTGCACCATATCAACCGCGTGATGCAGACCTTTACGCGTTAATCAGTGCGTTTGAAGCACAACACGGGATTTGGCAGAATTTTCAGCGACAAATCGAGCGCTATTGGTGCATACGCTGGCTCGTTCAAAACCAAAAGTCTCACCTAACTGGTCAAGTGATTCGTGATGATTTGGTCCGACTCGATGGCCTACCCTTGGTAATTCAAGTCTCGGGGATGCCGATCTTGCCGCGCCACACACCGGTTGAAGTGGAAATCATCGAGCATGATGAGCTGACGCTAGAGATTCAAGCCAAGTTCCTGGTTGCCCATGAGTTACCCGTCACAGAATCGGACGAGGCGCCCGTGGACGATGCATCACAAACAACCTAAGCACGCCGCTTCCATGGTCACACGCACAACATCTGCCACTGTACGCTGGGCTTGGTTAGCTTGGCTCAGGGCGCCGGCACAAAACTTTTTGCGCTGGGCGATTGCGTTTTCATTATTGATTCATGCGCTTTTGCTGGCATGGGCCATGCCCGCTGCAAAACCCGTGCCCAAAGTGGTGCCCCAGCTTGAAGTGGTCATGATCAATACATTTGATGTCGATGATCCGCTGACCCCCGATGTGATTGCGCAAGCGAGCTTAGAAGGTGGTGGCGACCAGCTAAGCGGTTTGGCCTCTAATCCTGCACCGCGGCAAGGTGAAGAATCACATGACGTCTCGCTTGAAGCCATGACGCAACAAAAGCGACAACTCGAAACGCTTCAAAGCGAGCTACTCACGCAACTCGATGCCAGCTGGCAACAACCGATGGATTTGTCTGAAGGTCAAATCGATCCAACCGACCCAGTCCAAGGCAACGATCCGACGGATCAACAAGCCGTGGAACTCAATGCTCGCATTGCCGCCATACTGGAAGACATTCAACATTACAACGCTCGACCACGGCGACACTTCGATGCGCCTTCAGCCATTGCCAATCCGTATGCCCATTATGTCGACAGTTGGCGTGAGGCCGTTGAGCGCACAGGCTCCGAACATTACCCGGGGCAAGACGATGATCGCCCAACGGGTGAAGTGCAAGTCACTGTCATTCTGGATGCCACAGGTCAGGTTATTGAAAGCCAGATTGTCCGCCCTGCGAGCGACCCCAGACTCAATCAGGCGGTGAGCCGAATTTTGCAACTGGCCGCACCTTTTGCACCCTTTCCACCTGAATTCCTACAATCTATTGATCAGCTGGTCATCACCCGAACCTGGTCTTTTCAACCTGGACAGCTAAGTACGAGAGCTCCATGAAATCAACAAACTCCACAAACCCTGCCATTCCCGCTTTTGCGGTGATTGGTCACCCTATTGCGCACAGTCGCTCACCCAGTGTGCACGCTGCGTTTGGCAAACAAACCGGCATTGCACTGACTTACGACCGACTCGATGTCAAACCAGAAAACTTCGTGACGGACGTCACCGCTTTTTTTGCACAAGGTGGTCGTGGCATGAACGTCACCGTCCCCCACAAAGAAGCCGCTTATGAGCTCAGCAAACAACATCTAAGTCCACGTGCGCAAGATGCCGCTGCCGTCAATACGTTGTGGATGGAAGAAGGTCAGATTCATGGATGCAACACCGATGGCGTGGGCTTAGTGATGGATCTTGAACGCCAGCATATGCTTGGCCCTGACCAACGCATCTTGTTATTGGGGGCAGGTGGTGCCGCACGCGGTGTACTTGGTCCATTGCTGGATACGGGCTGCGCCCTTATCTGCATTGCCAACCGTACTCTCGCACGCGCCGAAACACTACGTGATGACTGGGTTAAGCGTCACCCGGATGATCTGGCTCGATTACAAGTCTGCACACTCGATGACGATCAACTCAATCAGCCCTGGGATCTGATTATTAATGCCACCAGCACCAGTTTGGGTGCGCAAACCCTCGTGTTACCTGAGCAGGCCATCACAACCCACACAGCGGTCTACGACATGATGTATGGCAGCGAACTTTCTGCATTTCTAAAAGACAGTCAGCAACGCCAAGCCCGTCTCGTGAGCGATGGCTTGGGCATGCTGGTCTGTCAGGCCGCTGAAAGCTTTCGGATCTGGAATGGCGCGACCCCTCAAGTAGAACCTGTGATTGCACACATCCGTGCTGAACTCTCAGGGCGAGTCGGTTAAACTTCAACTATGTCCACTGCCCGTCGTTATTTGGCCCGGGAGATTTATCGCTCTAGCCTCATTGTGCTTGTAGCCTTACTGGGCTTTTTCACCTTCTTTTCATTGGTGGATCAGCTCGATACGGTGAGCGATAACTTTCCAATGAGTGCCTTACTTTATTTGGAAACACTGGCGCTACCCAGTCGTCTCTATGAGCTTTTACCGCTCGGTATTCTCGTGGGCGCCGTTCTTGCATTAGCGGGCTTAGCGCAGCGCAACGAACTCACGATTTTACGCGTTTCAGGCATGAGCTCTTATCGCCTATTGCGTATGCTTTGGATCACGTCGATTCCAGTGATTCTATTTGCTTTGCTCTTATCCGAAGTACTCACGCCAGCCGCTGATGTCCGTTATAGCGAAGCCAACCTCATGATGCGAAGTCGCGTTGAGGGCGGGCGATTCAATAGTGGTTATTGGTTCAAGGAGCCCACAGAAACAGGTGGCTATCGCATCATCAACATTGGTCAGCTCTTGTCCTCTGGTGACGTCGGTGATGTCATGCTGTACGAATTTGATCCGGAAGGCAAATTCCTGACGCTGACGAAAGCAGGCACAGCCTCTGTTAAAAACGACCGCATTCAGCTTAAAGACGCAACGATCAATAAGCTGCCAAGCGATGCCATGCAGTCCCTGTCAGAAGCAAAGCCCTTAGATCAACCCCTCATGATGCTGACACAAGAGCCGATTGTTGAATTCGCGTCCTCTCTGACACCAGAACGACTCGTTGCGCGCATCTTGGTGCCCGAACGCATGTCGCTCTTGTCGCTCTGGGACTACACCCAGTACATGAAAGCCAACGGGCTCACTACAGATCGGCAAGAGGTTGCGCTCTGGCGAAAGCTCGCTTACCCATTTACCATTTTGGTGATGCTTTCTATTGCGGCACCGATTGCCTACCTGCAAATACGACGCGGTGGTGTGGCCAGTAAGATCTTTGTCGGGATTCTGGTGGGGACAATCTTTTTTATGATTAGCCAGCTTTCACTAAACGTCGGCACACTGTATCGATGGAACCCAATACTCACCGCGCTCCTACCCAACGGCATTGCGCTCATACTCGCCATCTTCACACTACTACGGATGGAAAGACGTCTGGGTCCCAAAGAATCTAAAAAACTGTCTGATCCCGTTCGGGCTGAACCGCTGGAACCCTCCCTGTGAGTGATCTCCCACCGATGAATACCCCCTCAATCTGGATGATCGGAGATATTCAAGGCTGCGATGAAGCACTGTGCGCATTGCTTGACCATCCCAGCATTGCACAAGATCCGCAAGCGCGTTTCTGGATTGCAGGCGACCTGATCAATCGGGGTCCATCGTCACTGGCAACCATCCGTCGTATCATGGCCATGCAGGATCGGTGCGAAGTTGTTTTAGGGAATCACGACTTACACTTTCTGGCCGTCGCGGCAGGCGTGCGTCATCTCGGAAAAAATGACACCATCCAACCCTTACTTGATGCACCCGACGCAGCCGAGATTATTGAATGGTTGCGTCACCAAAAACTGGCTCATCTAGAAAACGACCATTTGATGGTCCATGCGGGCGTCCTGCCTTGCTGGGGTCCTAAAAAGACGCGCCGACTCGCTGCTGAAGTAGAAGCGGCTTTACAAGCACCTAACTGGAAAGAAACCCTGTCTGGTGTCTTTGGCAATGAGCCCGATCACTGGAAAAAAGGACTCACAGGCGCCAAACGCCTACGCGTCATCATCAACGCCTTAACTCGATTACGGATGTGTACACCCGATGCACGCATGGCTTTATCCGTCAAATCCGGACCTCAAGCACACAGCGACACCCTGATTCCATGGTTTGATATGCCCAATCGTAAGACGAGCACTGTCACCATGGTTTTTGGGCATTGGTCAACATTGGGTTTATATCTGAGACCCGATGTGATCGGTCTGGATACCGGGTGTGTTTGGGGTGGACAGCTCACGGCTATTCGGCAGCATGATCGGCTCGTGGTTCAAATCCCTTGCCAAGCCCACCGTGATCCTTTTGCGGTGGCAGACTAATTTTCACTATTCGCGCGCACTATCACTACAGGATTCCCGCAAAGCATCTTGTATCGTTTCACGCGCCCATAGGGCAATTTCATGGCGGTTGCGAGTCGTTGTCTCATCAGCGTCCATGGCATCTAAGAACAACAACTCAATCGTGACCCCAGTCGTTCCCAAAACACGCCAAAGGTTGTCCATAAAAGTCTGTTCACCCACGAAGGCCACGTAATCACTACGCACGCCCCGATGGTAATAGCGCAAGGCTACTGGCTGCACTGGTGCACCGCTGCGCTTAGCAGGCTCAAACAAATTGGCATAGAAAGGCAACACATCAAAACCATCAGATGTGGTCGCTTCTGGGAACAAACCGACTGTTTGTCCTCGTGAGAATCGCGATTCCATGTCCAGACCGACACGATGGACAGCCTGCCGGTAACCTCGTTGCACAAAAATCGTGTCAGCACCCGCCACTAGCCAACCTAAAACAGGCCAGTGTCGAATCTCTTGTTTGGCAACAAACGTCGTGGAACGCACATAATTGGTCACAAATATGTCGAGCCAAGACACATGATTCATGACCCAGAGTGCTGCGCCCTGTTCTGCAGGCTCGCCTGAGACTTTCAAACGAACACCGCACAAATGCAAAAGCACACGCGACCATTGACGTTTCAACGCCAAACGCACCGACAGCGGGCTCAGTGGAAAAACTAGGCCTAGCACTAAGAGTCCATTGACGACCCACAAGGCAAGCCAAAACGTTCGCCACCCAACCCGCCAGTGTTTCAAGCGTCGCGCTCCCAGACTAAATGCCCGCGTGCCACCGTCGCACTCACGCGTGCTGGAATTTCCCATCCTTCAAATGGCGTGTACCAGCTTTGACTGCGAATAGTTTGTTGACCCACAATCCAGTGATCTTTCAAATCCACAACCGCCAAATCCGCTGCACTCCCCACCGCTAGAGAACCTAGCACAGGCGCTTGCAGGCCGGACTGATGTAGGACCTGAGCAGGTCCATTTGTGAGTCGCGCAATCGCTTTGGACAGATCCAGCTTGTCGTCCTGTGCCCATTTCAAGGTCAACGACAACAGAAGTTCCAGACCGGTTGCACCAACTTCGGCTTCTGCAAATGGCTTCTGTTTATCATCTTCGTCCACTGGCGTGTGATCCGAGCAAACCGCATCAATCGTGCCGTCGGCCAGTCCTTGACGCAGTGCGGCGAGGTCGTTTTGATGGCGCAAAGGGGGCTCTAATCGGCAGCGACTGTCATAAAACCCAATGTCCCAATCCGTCAAATGAAGGTTGTTAATGGACACATCACATGTCACGGGCAAACCCGAGGCCTTGGCTTGACGCACAAGTTCAACACCCGCACCACTTGAAAGTCGGCAGATATGTAATCGCACGCCAGTGGCTCGTTGCAACTCAAAAAACGTATGCAAAGCCACCGTTTCAGCTTGCTCGGGAATACCCGCAAGCCCCAGACGTGACGCATAGGGACCTGAGGCAGCCACGCCAGAGCCACTGAGCCAGAAATCCTGCGGTCTTAACCATAAAACATGGCCGAAAGAGCGCGCATACTGCATGGCTCGCAGCAACACGTTGCTGTCCTCAATGGGTTGATCTGCCTGAGAAAAGCCCACACACCCGGCTTCCGTCAACTGCCCCATTTCTGTAATGTTTTTGCCTTTCAAGCCCACCGTCATCGCGGCCAACGGAAACACACGCACCTGACCAAACTGACGTGTGCGATGGCGCAACATTTCTACCAAGCCAGGTTCATCTAGGCACGGGTCGGTGTCCGGTGGCAAGACCAATGAAGTGATCCCAGCAGACATCGCTGCTGTCAGTTCCGACTCAAGCGTGCCTCGGTACTCAAACCCCGGCTCACGCAAACGTGCGCATAAATCCACCACACCAGGAATCAGCAGCTTGTCAGACACATCCAACTCGCGTTCGGCCTGAACTTTCGTGCGCAAGTCACCTATTTGTGCAATCAAACCGTCCTGCACCAAAATGTCCATGACGGCATCGACACCATTTGCCGGATCGATCACCCGGCCTCCTGTCAATAAAAGACTCATTCGCTGGCTCCTGCAACGATACTCATCACCGCCATGCGAACGGCAATGCCAAATGTCACCTGATTTAAAATCACCGAATGCGGACCATCGGCCACTTCAGAAGCGATCTCCACGCCACGGTTCATGGGTCCAGGGTGCATCACCAACGCATCGGGTTTGGCATAGGCCAACTTTTTCTCAGTTAACCCAAAATGCTTGTAATACTCATGTGCCGAAGGCAGTAAAGCACCCCGCATGCGCTCGTTTTGTAGGCGCAACATGATGATCACGTCCGCATCGCGCAAACCCTCTTCCATTGAGGTAAAAGGTCTGACACCCATTTGCTCAAGGCCGCTCGGCAGCAATGTCAGAGGTCCAATTGCCCGAACTTCAGACACGCCTAAAGTCGTCAATGCATGAATATTTGAACGTGCCACCCGTGAATGCATGACATCACCCACAATCGCAACCGTTAAACCCTCAAAGGCTTTTTTAAAGTGCCGGATGGTGTACATATCCAGCAACGCCTGAGTCGGATGCGCATGGCGTCCATCACCCGCATTAATCACGTGGATGTCTGGCCCAACATGCTGGGCAATCAGATACGGCGCACCACTGGCTTCATGGCGCACCACAAAGATATCAGCTTGCATTGCCGATAAATTGGCAATCGTATCGAGCAAGGACTCACCTTTGGAAGTCGATGAGGCATTGATATTGAGATTCAGAATATCGGCCGACAGGCGATTGGCGGCAATTTCAAAGGTGGTTCGCGTGCGCGTTGAGTTTTCAAAAAAAAGATTAAAAACGCTTTTACCGCGCAGTAGGGGAACTTTTTTCACATCACGGTCTGCTAACGGCACAAACTTGCTGGCTGTATCCAGAATGTGCGTCATGATGTCTTTGGGCAAACCTTCGGTGGTGATCAGATGCGTTAGTTCACCATGTCGATTGAGTTGGGGATTGTTCTTTAGCATGACCATCCTTTATTCCAAGAACAAACGGAACTGGCCGCTATCCATCTGTTCGAGCACATAATCCTGCTCAGGGACTTGCTCGGGCGTCCAAGCAGAAAAATCGGCTTGAATGGGTAATTCACGTTCACAGCGATCCACCAACACCATCAAGCGAATAGAGGCTGGTCGACCATAGTCAAATAACTCATTCATTGCGGCACGAATCGTGCGACCGGTGTAGAGCACATCGTCAATCAAGATCAAATGTGCTTTTTCAACGGCAAAGTTAATCTCTGAAGGCTCCGTCTGGCTATGTAACCCGATACGATCAAAATCGTCTCGATAAAAACTGATATTCAGCGTCCCCATCTCACCAGGCAAGTTCAGATCCGTCTGAATCTGCCGAGCAAGCCAAGCACCGCCAGAATGAATGCCCACCAAATGGACCGGTTGTCCATCTAACGATTGCACGGTTTCTTGAACGGCCTGACGCAAACGTTCATACAAGTCTTGTGCATCAGGCAAGCTCTGATCTGTTTTCGGTATAGACACCATGGATATCCTTCAGTTATCAGCAATGCGCAAACGAGTCGCAAACAAACCGCGCACTCAGAGGGTACTCAATTTGCCACGTAAACCACGTTAAACGCCGTAATTTTAGACGCACAACGCCCACTCTGCATGGAATTTTCAGGGTCGAATCAGAATCCTGTGTAACCGTCGAAATATCGCTGCAAAATAATGGCTGCAGCCACCGCATCATCGGGATCATTCCCGGTGTGCGCTTGTGCCTGCATGCTGGAATAACGCTCATCCACAAGCTCAACGGGCAAGCCCGTGCGGCCTCGCAACTGATTCGCAAAACGACGAGCCTCATGCGTGGCTTTTTGTTCTGCACCTCCTGCCGTGAGCGGCAAACCCACCACGAGCTGGGTCGGCTGCCAAGTTGCCAAGAGACCATCCAAGCGCGCAAAGCGCTGTGCTTTCACTTCAGTGTCAATAATCTCTAGCGGTTGCGCTTGGCGCAATAAGGTATTGCCAACAGCCACACCGATCTTACGTCGACCAAAGTCAAACGCAAGTACCGTGTATTCAGGCATGGCCCACTTCGCCGGTGAGCATCGCCGGGTCAAAGCCAAGTAACCGCATGGCTGTCGGATAACGCTCTTCAGGTGGCAGATTAAAGATAATCTCTTCGTCTGCAGGGACAGAAAGCCAAACGTTTTGAGCCATTTCCTGCTCAAGCTGACCTGCTCCCCAGCCGGCATAGCCTAATGCCACCAACAAATCAGACGGACCAGTGCCTTTGCCTAGGTTTTCAAGCACATCACGCGATGTAGTCAGCCCGATATCACCGTCTAAATGCAAGGAAGAGTTGTAGGACATCACAGGCCGGTGCAATACAAACCCTCGATCTGCCTGGACAGGCCCCCCGAAGTACACGGGGGTTCTGCCCAGATCCTGGTTTTCAACAGGGATATCGATTTTTTCCAGTAACTCACCGACCGTCAGTTTCATAGGCCGATTTAAAACCAGCCCCAATGCACCTTGTGATGAGTGTTCACAGACATAAATCACAGTGCCTGCAAATTCATCCCCGGTTGTCCCTGGCATGGCCAGTAAAAACTGTCGGGTAAAGTCGGTCGTACCTGTCATTAAATCTCCATCATCTCAAAGTCTTCTTTACGCGCACCACATTCTGGGCAGACCCAGTTCGGTGGCACATCTTCCCAAAGGGTGCCTGGTGCAATGCCATCTTCAGGCGCACCCGCTTCTTCGTCATACACCCAACCACAAATCAAACACATCCATGTTCGCATATCGCTCTTTTACTCCGCGGATCTTCTACAATAGAATGCCATGTTACCAATCTCACACAAAGTGTCTCATTCTCCCACACCCGTCGTACTGTTGATTGGTCTGTTTGACCCCACCGGACGGCAAGATGTTCCCGCCGATGTCATCACCTGTGCTGCACAAGGGCTTCATGCCGTTTGTGCCATCACTGGAACGGCATTGGCTGACTCGGCCATCATGCTGCATATCGAGCCCGCGCATCCAGAGCAACTTGACGAACAAATCCGTCTGTTACTGGAAGACACGCCCGTGCATGCGATCAAGGTCGGTCACATTGCCAATGTCGAACAAGTGAGCATCATTGCACAAATCGCAGCCGATTATGCGCACGTGCCCCTCATCCTTCATCTTAGCCCCAAAGAGGTTGTTTATACGGATACCGATGACGAGGATGGGGAAGATGACCACACCGCACAAGCCATACTTGAGCTACTCGTCCCGCAAAGTGAGCTAGTGGTCACCAGCGCACGCCTGGCGGCACGATGGTCTGAAGACGAGCTACCGATGCTCACAGACTTAGAGCACAGTCCGCGTGGCCTGCTGGAGATGGGCGCAAGCCATGTCTTACTGACGCATTTCCGACAACGTCCTGGCGTACAGGTCAATTTGCTGACAGGCTCACAAGGTGAAACACAAGCCTGGCCAGCCGTTCCGATGACTGCAGGCACTCAGGAAACAACTGGACTTCTGGCAACCGCAATTGCCGCGGGCCTTGCCAACGGCTTGGAGCTCATGTCTGCTTGTGACAATGCCTGTCAATACGAAGCTTTAGCACAAGCGCAAGCATTTCAGGCAGGCATGGGGCAACGCACTGCACAACGTCTGCCGGATGATGTCGGTGACGCTCGGAGTACAGACTGATGAATCAACCTGTTTATCATTCACTGCGGTTTCCAGCGGGCTTGTATGGCGTGACACCCGATTGGGATGACTTCGCACGGCTGGAAGACGGTATCCGACAAGGCATGGAAGCTGGGCTCACCGCACTGCAACTGCGCCTTAAAACTGTCCCGGAACCCAAGCGCACTGAACTTGCCCATCAATTGCGTGCGCTGTGTCAAACACTGGGGATTGTCTACCTCATTAATGACGACTGGAAGCTGGCGCTCGAAGTTCAAGCTGATGGCGTTCACATGGGGCGCGATGATGGCGATGTTTTTGCGGCACGCGAGGCACTGGGACCCGATAGGCTGATAGGTGTCTCTTGCTATGCAGATCTAAAACTGGCACAGCGATTGCTTGCAGTTCCCGTGGATTACATTGCATTTGGTGCGATGTACGCTTCCGGCACCAAACCTCAAGCACCACCTGCGCCACTGAATATTCTGAAGCAAGCGCGTGATTTGTGTGAAGCGCAACGCCTAGCCAGTCCTCCTGGAACCCGTCAACATGCGCGCCGCGCCGCTGTGGTCGCCATTGGTGGTATCACATCCAGCAATGGTGCTGAATTACTAGCAGCAGGCGCAGATAGCCTCGCTGTCATTGGTGCGCTGTTTGACTCCCCTGAACCTACACAAGAACGGCGTCGCTTTGCTGAACTGTGGCCCAGCCTTGACGACTCGCCGAACTAATTTACGAACCGTATCTGATTTTTGGAGATTTTTATGACTCGCAACGCTGAACTTTTTGAGCGCGCCTGCAAAACCATCCCAGGTGGTGTGAACTCACCTGTACGTGCATTTCGCTCTGTTGGTGGTACACCCCGATTTATCGAACGTGCCAATGGCGCCTATTTCTGGGATGCGCAAGACAAGCGTTACGTCGATTACATTGGCTCATGGGGCCCAGCCATCGTGGGTCACGCACACCCTGAGGTCGTCGCTGCCGTTCAAGCGGCTGCAGCCCATGGCCTGTCATTCGGCGCACCCACAGAAAGTGAAATCGAAATTGCAGAAATGCTCGTTCAACGTGCTCCATCCATGGAGCAAGTTCGTCTCGTGAGCTCAGGCACAGAAGCCACGATGAGTGCCATCCGATTGGCCCGTGGCGCAACCGGACGCAACAAAATCATTAAATTTGAGGGTTGCTACCACGGTCACGCTGACAGCTTGCTCGTTAAAGCCGGTTCTGGTTTGCTGACCTTTGGCAACCCCACGTCCGCAGGCGTTCCACCCGAGTTTGTTGCACATACCATCGTGCTGGACTACAACGACATTGAAGGCGTCAAAGCCGCATTTGCCACCCATGGCAAAGAAATCGCCTGCATTATCGTGGAACCCATTGCCGGCAACATGAACCTCATCAAACCTGTACCAGGTTTTCTGGAGACATTGCGCGAGCAATGTACCGCCCACGGTGCTTTGCTGATTTTTGATGAAGTGATGACCGGTTTCCGTGCTGGCCCTTGCGGTGTTCAGGGCTTGACAGGTATTGAGCCAGATTTGACGACCTTGGCCAAAGTGATCGGTGGCGGCATGCCAATTGGCGCATTTGGCGGTAAAGCCGAAGTCATGAACCACATCGCTCCCTTAGGTGCGGTCTACCAAGCAGGCACGCTGTCAGGCAACCCTGTCGCCGTTGCAGCAGGAATCACCACTTTGCGCTTATTAGCAGCACCCGGCACGTACGAACACTTGGAAGCACAAAGCAGCGGTCTGACCGAAGGTTTGGCTACTCTTGCTAAAAAACATGGTGTCACGCTCAGTACTGATTACGTCGGTGGCATGTTTGGTCTGTACTTCTCAGAGTCCGTCCCAACATCACTGGCACAAGCCTCTGAAGGCAATCAGGAACAGTTCAAGCAATTTTTTCATGGCATGTTGGATGAAGGCGTGTATTTTGCACCTTCAGCCTTTGAAGCGGGCTTTGTGTCTTTGGCCCACAATGACGAGACGCTGGAGCAAACGTTACAAGCTGCCGACAAAGTATTTGCCAAGCTGAACTGATCCCATCCAATCTCCTCTGTGACCGAAAGGCGCAGAGGAGATTGGCGCATTAAAAATCATTCGCAAGACAGACTTGACTGACATTGCCTAACTTGCACTTGCGATGAAGTGACCGTTGCTACAATACGGTCATTAACCGAAACATTTGAACGCCCTATCGAGGGCGTTCGCGCTTACATCGGCACACTAGTCATGGATTCTCGCGTCGATGTCAGCGTCATTTTTAAACACATTTACTCGAGCGCACTCCCAGAGGTTCACATGGCTGTCAATCTGCAAATCCCGAATCGCGAACAAGTCTATCCCGTCAAGGGCGTCCAAATTGGTATCGCTTCAGCAGGTATTAAAAAGGCGGGGAATCGTGACCTCACCTTGTTTGTCGTCTGTGAAGGCAGTACGGTTGCTGGCGTTCTGACCAGAAACCGCTTCCGTGCAGCACCTGTTCAAATCACCTCAAATCACCTTTTTTCTGGGACGCCTACCCGTGCGTTGATTGTGAACACAGGTAACGCCAATGCGGGCACTGGCCAATCCGGCTTAGAAAAAGCCATCCAAATGTCTCAGGATGTGGCCAATGCATTAGATCTCCCTCTGCAAAGCGTGTTGCCCTTCTCAACCGGGGTTATTTTAGAGCCGCTGCCGATCGATAAAATTGCTCAAGCCATTCCGCAAGCGGTCGACAATTTGTCAGAAGACCAATGGTTTGATGCGGCTTACAGCATCATGACCACCGACACGCAGCCTAAAATCCATTCCAGCCAAACTGAGATTGATGGTCAAACTGTCACCATCACAGGAATCAGTAAAGGCGCTGGCATGATTCGCCCCAATATGGCGACGATGCTGGGTTATCTGGCGACCGATGCCGGGATTGCACAACCCATTCTGGATCGCCTAGTGCGCACAGTCGCCAACAAATCGTTTAACCGCATCAGCGTCGATGGCGACACCTCCACCAACGATTGCTTCATGATCATGGCCACAGGGCAATGTGGTCTGACAATTGAATCTGAAGACGATCCGCGTTTACCCGCTTTAGAAGCCGCACTCACGGACGCCGCTTTAGATTTGGCACAAAAAATTATCCGTGATGGCGAAGGCGCAACCAAATTCATCACCATCAAAGTGCTTGAAGCCGGGGATACTGAGGAAGCCCTCAAGGTCGCCTATGCAGTCGCACACTCACCGCTCGTCAAAACCGCGTTTTACGCCAGTGACCCCAACCTTGGCCGCATTTTGGCTGCCATTGGCTATGCCGGCATTGATGACCTAGATGTCAACAACGTCAGCCTGTGGCTTGATGAGGTTTTAGTGGCGAGCGAAGGCGGACGTGATCCCAACTATCAGGATGCGGACGGCCAGCGCGTCATGCAGAAAAACGAAATCGTCATGCGCATTGCACTGGGTCGTGGTTCAGTGTCCGAAACTATCTATACCTGCGATCTGTCTCACGAATACGTGAGCATCAACGCAGACTATCGTTCCTGAGGGAGGCTCACCATGACAGCGCCGACCGAAACGGATTTGACGCAACTGATTCACAAAGCCCATGCGGTGCTTGATCAGCTTCAAGCGTGGTTACCGCCTGTACCCGCACCTGTGAATTGGTCCGCACAGGCCTTTCGCTGGCGCAAGCAAGGTCAGGCTCGGGGTTGGCTCGAAGCCGTTGAGCACCCGCATCGCATAGAGGCCGCGGATCTTCAACACATCCAACGTCAGAAAGATATTATTGAACGCAACACCCGCCAGTTTGTACAAGGCAAACCGGCCAACCATGTCCTGATGACAGGCTCACGCGGGACAGGTAAAAGCTCTCTGGTTAAAGCCATGTTGTCACAATTTGCCGATCAGGGATTGCGCTTGATCGAAGTCGACAAAGAGGATTTGGCTGATTTGTCAGAAATTGCTGATTTAGTCGCTAATCGTTCAGAGCGTTTTTTAATTTTCTGTGATGACTTGTCTTTTGAGCACGGGGAGACCAGCTATAAGGCACTGAAATCCATTCTGGATGGCTCAGTCTCTTCCACAGGTGACAACCTGTTGATATATGCCACCTCGAACCGTCGCCACCTCATGCCGGAATACATGCATGAGAATCTGGAAACCAAATACCAAGCAGATGGTGAAGTGCATCCCGGCGAATCCATCGAAGAGAAAATCTCTTTGTCCGAACGTTTTGGGCTCTGGCTGTCGTTTTACCCATTCCGACAAGATGATTACCTCGACATCGTGGCGCACTGGTTACGCAAATTAGGTTGTAGCGAGGAGTCGATTGAAGAGTCACGCACAGAAGCCCTGCAATGGACGATCGAACGCGGCTCTCGCTCAGGTCGCGTTGCATGGCACTTTGCACGAGACTGGGCTGCCAGACATGCCTGAACCTGCGTCAAAGGTCACAGAAGTCGCAGTCGGCCTACTGATCAATGCATCAGGTCAGGTTCTATTGGGTAGCCGCCCCACCGGAAAACCATGGGCTGGCTGGTGGGAGTTACCCGGTGGAAAAATTGAAGCCGGTGAAACGGTTTTACAGGCACTCACGCGTGAACTACAGGAAGAAATCAATATCACCGTTCAGGACGCCATACCTTGGGTGAGTTTGGTTTATCACTATCCAACCACCACGGTTCGTCTAAACATCTGGCAAGTCACACAGTGGGATGGCACACCAACTCCCCTAGAAAATCAGGAATTAGATTGGCTTACGCCAGACGAAGCACTGGCACGCGATGATTTATTACCAGCCACCTATCCTTTACTACGCTGGTTGCGTATACCGCGTCGCTACCTGATCAGTCATGTCAATCACCCAGACAATCTAGCAAGCTTTCTCAAAACCTTAGGCCAAGCTCACGCTCAAGGCATTGAGCTCGTGCAATGGCGTGAACCACAGTGGCAAACGACCCTGGGCGAACAAAGCGTCAAAGACGGCTTTTTAAAAGTGCTCGCGTACTGTCAGCGCCTCAATATGAAGTTACTGGTGAACAGTGTTCATCCAGAATCCTGGTGGACGCAAGCCGATGGTGTGCATTTGCGCGCACAAGACGCTACAAATCATTCTGAGCGCCCCAAACTCGCTGACGATCAATGGGTGGGTGTATCAGCACACAATGCCGAACAACTGACTCAAGCACGTCTCATTAAAGCTGATTTTGCGGTGCTGGGGCCTGTGTTGCCTACGGCATCACATCCGGGGGAGCCCACATTGGGTTGGGAAGCGTTTGCTGAATTGGCACAATTTGCTGGCTTACCTGTGCTTACCATTGGCGGACAATCTAACGACACCTATCCTCAAGCACGACGACACGGTGCACACGGTATTGCTGGCATCCGTCACCTACTTAATCCTTAAGTCTTAAGGATTAAGTAAATTAGAATCCGCATAAAGCGTATTCAAACGGAATATCGCGACTGACCGGATGTGGCTTGTGAATCCCATCTTGCTCTGAGAACCGTACCCAAACCATATATTTGTTGGCACTCATCTCCGGAAAGACTTGCTGTGCGTCATCGACCCAGACGGTGAACAGCTGGTAAGTCTTACCACTCAACATCTGCTGGTAAGAGCCCGATCGTGCGACCGTAGATTCGCGCGTGCCAGAATCACGCAATAACTTCATGATCAACTGAACGCCATTGCGTAAGGGTAAAAGTGGATTCACCCAATCTTGTAGGTCACGACAGCGCTGCTCAACGTCCTTGCATTGCCAAGCATAAAACGAAGGCATGTCCACTTGGGTGCCACCACCCGGCACCGCTAAGCGTCCACGCAGGCTACAAAGCCACTCATTGGTGCGTAATGTTTGACCGGTCTTTCCTTGACGCAGCAACGCATCCATGGCCACATCAATCTGTTTGACCACGTCTTGCAATGCTTCGCCATCCACACCCGGATGGTTCTGAAGACCAATCAATGTGATTTTTTGGCGTTCGAGATCTTGTAACAAACCGCCCTTGATATCCGTGCGCTCAGTCGCATCCAACACATCAAATAGCGTACTGAAAGCCACTTGATGCAAGCGAGCATCGCCCGGTGCAGAAAAAAACACCAGACGATTCAGTAAGTACTCGAGCCGGATCCACGTCCGAACCCGCTCATTAAATGGGTATTCGAAACGCATCACACAACGTGGTTATTAGGAAATGAACTCATCATTCTGTAAGGTTACACCACAGACGGTGCAAGACCAACACCTGTTGACGCAGATTCTCAAAATCCGTGTTCGCACCATTGTCAATGACATCGTGCGCCACCGCCAATCGTTCATCACGAGTAGCCTGCACCATCATGATTTCTTCCACCTGTTCCGCGCTTAATTGACTGCGCGCCATGACACGGGCAATTTGTGTTGCTTCATCACAATCAACCACACACACCCGATCAACCTGTTCTAGCCAACGTCCTGATTCGACAAGCAAAGGCACCACAAAAACACGATAAAGACCAGTGGCTTTTTGCGCCTCACGCGCAACCTCTTGGCGAATCAATGGATGCAAAATACCTTCTAAGCGAATGCGTGCATTGGCATCTTTAAACACTTTCTGACGCATCTGGGCGCGATCCAATGCACCTTGCGCATCGATGACCTGATCACCAAAGGCTTCGCGGATCGGCTCAATCGCCAATCCCCCAGGCGCGGTTAAGCTATGGGCGATGGCATCGGTATCAATAATGCTGGCACCCAGATCTTGCAACAGATCAGCCACTTTCGTTTTACCGGAGCCTATGCCGCCCGTTAAACCCAGCTTGAGCGTACTCTCCGATTCGTGTTGTGGTTGTGTATTCATAAAATAAATGCAACTTAAAGTGACAAAATCTGAATCGTCGCAGCCAGTGCCAGGAACGGACCTAAAGGTAACGCCTTTGGCCATTGGCGACGAATCACTCCATAAACCGCAGTATAAGCAAGCGACGAAATGACTGCTGCCACCACAATATCACCCAATGCAGGCCAACCGAACCAAAGCCCAAGACTCATCAGCAACTTAGCATCCCCTTGGCCAATGGCATCAACGCCATGACGCAAGCGATAAAACCAGTTCATGACCCAAGGCACCCCATAACCCGCCAGTGCCACCGCCGTCTGCGAAACAGGGATCCAATCTAGCCACACGCCGATCAGGCCACTCAAAATCACTAACGCATTCAGAACGTCCGGTAGCAACCCTGTTTTGGCATCAATGCTGGCAAGCAACCACAACACTCCGATCAAAGCTGCCTGAACCCAAAACACAGCCCAATCAGTTTGATCGTGACCGATCCACCAGACAGACAACGCTACAACCGTCCATACAAAGCCAGACGGCATCCACAAAGGTGTCAAATTGGTATCTGACTGAGGGTCTTCAGCGGCCAACTCTCTCAGTAGAACTTCTAAAAACTGCACCCATCGAGCTGCCACAGCCACGACCACGCTCGCCAGAACAACGCCGACCAACCCACAATAAAAGCCCTTCATCAATTCAACACCAAAAACCGAACCCACCCAACATATCGACAATGCGTTAAGAAGCACCGTCCAAATGCACAACTTATTTAATTAATTACGCGTAAAATGAAAGTGCTGTTCAGTCACTTCTATTTATTTGTTTGGTAGCTTTCACCATGAAACAAAATTTGTTCTCCCCGTTTAGTCGCATTCTCTTATTGGGTTTAGCCAGTGTGGCCATCGTTGGATGTGCTGATATGAAGACACCGGGTTACTACGAACCTCCACGCGAGAGCACGGCAACGGATGCCATGCGTCAGGCTCGTGGAAGTACGAGCGGTCGCACCTTGCAAGCACCAAGTCAAATGCAGATTCAGACATCTCGCATGTCACCCAAAGCGCAAGCTAACCAAGCTGAAAAAATGTCTACACAACAGGCTGACGAACAAGCTTACTCACTGTTACTTACCCAATTGCTGCCGAAGGTTCAAACCTATCACGGCACATTGCCCTGCTTTCATCAGGAAATGCGTTGCACCAACCAGCAGTTGACCCTGACACTGGCACCTAATGGACAATGGCGAGCCCGTGCGCAATACGTCAATCCAAGAGTCAATCAAGGTGAATCTGCACAAAAAGGGTATGTCACCCAAGGATGCTGGCGTCTTGTCCCTATGAACCCAGCCAACCTGGTTTTACTGGATACAAAGGGTAATGCCCGTGCAGAGATGCTTTTCTTGAACCGCAACAATTTACAAGTCAATCTGATTGATGGCGAACCAACCAATCTGGTGTATACGCTCAATCGTCAACCCGATCTTGATCCGATCCAAGAACTTGACGGCACAGCACCACTGCAGTGTCAGTAATTTGATGATCCGAAGCGGCTTGATCGCCGCTTCGTTTGTGCTTAACGCAAACTCAACACCACTTAACTCGCGGGATTTGTTTCCTGACTAGTTGTAGGCGCATAGACCGCTCTTGCCAGTTGAACCGCATTACGCACACCCATTTTGTAGAATATTTTGGCGCGATGCGCTTCAACAGTCCGAGTTGAAATACCCAATTCCATGGCAATCATCTTATTCGGTTTGCCTTGCGCAACCGGATAAAGGACCTCACGCTCACGCGCTGTCAATGCGGGCCATCCAGCACCTGCTTGGTCATCAAGTCTATACATCTCATCTCCCAAAGAACAGAGACGACAGTCTCGCAGATCCATAGCATGACCGACAGCTAACAAATCTGTCAGGTCAAGCAAATCCGTGGGGGAAACAACTAAGATCTGCACGTGCTCGCAGCGATGCTAAGATGCACTTTCAACCCACGAATCACCCATCTGGACCGTCTTAATGAACGCAAACATAAGCTCGCTCATTCATGACTATGCACGCAGTTGGCATCTGCTTCAAGCCTACGATGAGAACGCACTTCTGAGCCAAACCGCTAAACAAGAGAGCATGCATGCAATCAGTCTGGATCAGGCATTAGAGAGCATCGAACAACTTAAAGAGATTCTTATCGAAAAGGGTGAAGCCTCAGAGCTTTTTGGGCAGTTGCGTGGCAATGGCTTGGAATCCGCGTTAGCCACCATTGAGCAAGGGTTTGGTGGGGAGTCGTTTTATCCAAACGTGGCCAGCCGAGCTGCGCACTTGCTGTACTTCATCATCAAAAATCATCCTTTAGCCGATGGCAACAAACGTTCAGGTGCTTTTTTATTTCTACTGTATCTGCACTTGAATGCACACTTACTTGCCAGACCTGTCCATGAGCTCATCAATGACAATACGCTCGTCACCGTTGCACTGCTAGTTGCGCAAAGTGATCCTGCGCAGAAAGACCTGATCGTCAATCTAGTTCAGAACTTAATTGTTTTAAAGGCGAACAGCGATCACGCTTAACAATGGGCTGTGCAGCCCAGATCGATTCAAGAACTGGAGCCACACTCAGCTGTATTGATCAAATGATGACCCGTAAGGAAGCGATGATTTTACTCATCACAAAATACTTTAAATAAAGCATAACTTAATTCATAATATATCCTACACGGCTGAGAATCATTCGACCAAAATCATTCAATACTTTTAAGCCACTATGCAGCACGACACATTTTTTACTAAAGATAAAGCCCCTAAACTGCAGTCAGCATCGGCGCGTCTCATTATGAGCCACCTGTTGGTGCTGGGCGGCTGCGTTCAGAGATCGAATTTATCCTACTGCAAGCAAACCAATATACAGATCCCTTCGAAAAAGCCATCTATCTACACTGCAATCTAGCGTACCCGCAGTATTTTCGCGATGGCAATAAACGCACAGCTCGCCTGATGCAAACTGCCGCATTAATCCAAGGCAATCAACTGTCATTATTCTTTCATGACACGCTGATTGATCCATATCTCATCGCGACAGTTTCATATTACGAAACCGGTGAATACGCACCATACATCGCTTTCTTTAAACAAAACTACGAGTTGGGAGTTTCCATGCTCGCTGGCGATTACACACTGACGCTGACGGCATCTGAAACCGTGGAGTTTGACAGGCGACTCGCACTGCTTCCAAGCTTAAAAAACGCCCCAGGCGCTGCACATTTATTCTGGCAGCTTGCACAAGAGGCTTTAATGATCAGCGACGGTGCACAAACCGTCAACTGGGAAGATATCGAACGCCAGACCATCATCCAAAGTATTGCAAAGTATGGGTATTCACCGGAGGCGGTGGGCACCATGATCTGTCAATACAGTCCTGGCGCGTACTCCCCACAAAACCAACTCGGTGTACTGGATGACATCAAACGGCTTGCGCCCATCCTGCAGGCGCAATATGCCAATTCGATCAATCAGTCAAAAACGTCAGACCTCTAAGTTGTCAATCAAACGCGTATTGCCTAACTTGGCCGCCGTCAAAATCACCAGTGGCTCACCCGCACGTACTTCATCCAGCGTAGGCGCTAACAGATCACGCTGTCGACGTACGCTGAAATAATCTACTTTCCAACCATTACGATCCAGCTCAGCACTTGCCGCACCTTCCAGCGACGCAATGTCAGTGGCACCTTTGAGTAAGGCATCCCGAGTTTGTGTCAGAGACTGATAGAGCATCGGTGCTGTAGCTCGGTCTTTTTCACTTAGGTAGGCATTGCGCGAAGACAGGGCTAAACCATCCGAATCTCGCACGGTCTCGTGCGCCACAATCTCAACAGGCAATTGAAACTGTCTGCACATGCTGCGCACCACCATCAACTGCTGATAGTCTTTTTTCCCAAAAACAGCCACCTGAGGCTGTACACAGGACATCAGTTTCAGAACAACCGTACACACACCTTCAAAAAAGCCAGGTCGATACTCACCTTCCAGAATACCGCCCAAGTCCTGCGGTGGCAGGACCCGATAGGTTTGTGGCTCTGGATAAAGTTCTTTTTCATTGGGGGCAAACAGCACGTACACATCGCGAGCACGTTCAAGCTTCTCAATATCTTCCATGAGTGAGCGGGGATATTGATCAAAATCCTCATTCGGACCGAACTGCAGGCGATTCACAAAAATACTCGCCACCACAGGATCACCATACTGACGCGCACTGCGCATCAACGCCAGATGACCCGCATGTAAATTTCCCATGGTAGGGACAAAAGCTGCCCGGGTCTGACCACGCAACTGATCTCTCAGCTCCTCAATGGTGTGTACGACTTTCAAAATAATCTCCGTAACTGTAAAAACAGTCCGCTAAAGTTCAAGCCTCATGACTGCGTTGGGGCAGTCTGACATAAATAGGCGCATAGGCTTGCGCCTGAGTCAAATCCAACAGTGATTCTTTCACCAACTCAAGCATGGCAATGAAATGCACAACGATCACAGCGACCGGCTCAGACAAATGGACTCTGATCATAAATAAGTCTGTGAATTCCATGAATCGAACTTGCGACAACTCGCGCAATATTAAACTCATATGCTCACGAACAGACAATTGTTCACGCGTAATCTGGTGATGCGCATTCAGGCGCGCACGACGCAAAATAGATTGCCAGGCCGCTGCCAGATCTTCCACGCGCACTTCGGGCAAACGCTCAACAACCTCTAGGTCCATCAAGACATGTCCGACCTCAAAGTCACGACCGACTCTGGGTAGTTTGTCGAGCTCCGCGGCTGCCTGCTTCATTTGCTCATAAACGAGCAACCGGCGGACTAGCTCAGCGCGTGGATCTTCCTCTTCACCTGTTTCTTCATTCACAGGTACGGGCAACAGCATGCGCGACTTAATATCGATGAGCATCGCGGCCATCAGAAGATATTCAGCTGCCAGTTCCAGATTGCGTTGGCGAATTTCTTCAACGTACGTCAAGTATTGACGCGTCAACGCCGCCATCGGGATATCAAGCACATCAAAGTTTTGCCGGCGAATCAGATACAGAAGTAAATCCAGCGGACCTTCGAAACTATCCAGAAAAACTTCCAGCGCATCTGGCGGAATGTACAAATCCTGCGGCAAATCAAAGACGGGTTCGCCGTAGAGACGTGCATAAGCCTGCACATCAGCCTGCACCGCTTCCTCTGAGGAGGCAGAACTTTGAGATGTCGCTGGGATCACTCGTCGTTAGTCGTTTTGATAGACGTAAGCCGTTTGGGGTACACGCGCCTGTTTAAAAGCTTCCTGATCTTCTGGATTCAGCGTTTTATCCCACAATCGAGCGCGCCCTTCCAACTGACGTTGTTCCGCATCCGGGTGCTTTTCTTTGTAAGCCCGTATAAAGCGTGTTGCTTCAGATTCGTAATGTGCAGCCATAAAATGTTGTCAATCCGTTTAGACTAAAAAAAGAAACCATTATCACCCCACAGTTTACTCGAGCACACGACACTTGGACGCATTCTCTCCCTCTATCTGGCTTAAGCGCCTTAAAAACTACACCCAAAAAAGCATGGACGGCTTGATGGTGCCTTTCATCGTGGGATGTGCACTCTTTATGCAACTGCTCGACGCCACGGTGATCACGATTGCGATTCCTGCCATGGCAGAAGACTTTGGTGTACCACCTGTGCGATTAAACACAGCCATTACCGCTTACCTGATGGCCGCGGCTGTCTTTGTTCCCGTGTGTGGCTGGGCAGCTGATCGTTTTGGAGCGCGGCGAGTCTTTTTGACTTCTATTCTGATTTTTACGATCAGTTCGCTAGGTGGCGCGTCCTCATCGTCCGTCTCCGAACTAGTTGGTTGGCGCATCGTACAAGGTTTTGGTGGGGCCATGATGGTCCCAGTCGGGCGTCTAATCATGCTCAGAACCATCCCTAAGCATGAGATCTTAAGGGCCATGGCTTTTCTGTCGCTGCCCGCTTTAATGGGACCAATTTTCGGTCCACCCATAGGTGGGTTTTTAGTGACCTACGCCGCTTGGGAATGGATTTTCCTGATGAACTTGCCCATTGGTTTACTGGGTCTTTACATGACCCTTCGGTTTATCCCATCCAGTGCCAATGAGATCATCCGCAAACCGCTTGATTTACTGGGATTTGTGTTGAGTGCCATCTGTCTAGCCACACTCGTAGCGGCTTTTGAGTTCATTGCTAGCCAGACAATACCTGGGATCTGGGTCGGCTTGATGGTGGCTGTCGGACTGGGTTGTGGCTATCTCTACAGAGAGCACGCCAGACGCCACCCTAACCCGATCATTGATTTACGCCTACTAGACATTCCAACATTTCGTGCTTCGATTCTAGGCGGCAACTTATGTCGCTTTACAGTCAGTGCGACGCCCTTCTTACTGGCACTACTGCTACAAACCGGATTCGGAATGTCCGCTATGTCCGCTGGGTTAATTACATTTTCAAGTGCATTAGGCGCTTTGCTGATGAAGTTTGGCGCACCCCCGATTCTTCAACGCTGGGGATACCGGCGCGTGTTGATCATCAATGCGGCTTTGACAGGCATTTCTCTGGCTTTATGTGCCATTTTTACGGACACGACACCCATCTGGCTCATGATCACACTGCTGGTGATCAGTGGCTTTTTCCGCTCATTACAGTTCACGGCAGTAAACACCCTGGGGTTTGCGGACATCCCAAAACCCAGACTCAGCATCGCCAGTGGTTTTTCCGCCATGGCGCAACAACTTGGTATCAGTCTGGGTGTCGGGATCAGTGCACTGGTCATTAATCTGAGCACAAGTCTTCAAGGACATGAGAAACCTATGCCCAGTGATATTACCGTCGGCTTTGTTGTCATCGGTGCATTCTGCCTGCTATCAATCTTAGTATTCCGTAAACTGCCGATCGATGCGGGTGCTTCACTCCAACGAAACAACCAATAACAACGATTAAGACAGCAAGGACATCAAGCGATTAACGTGTGTCAAAACCCAACAATCGGCGATTGATGATGAGCTCCGCCACACCGGCAGGCACATCCCTTTCCCATTCACCACGCCCACGTTGAATCTGCTCAAGCACTTCTGAACTGTCAATATGCAGATGACTCTCATCCAACGGCTCAATCGCTACCAGCTTTTGATTAGCGACCAAGTGAGCAAGCAACAACTGTAAATTACTGGGCACACGCACATTGGACAATGTCACCAAATCCTCGTCATCGAATCCATTTTGTCCCTTGGGTCGAGCAGGGTACACATACACATGGGTATTATCGGGGAATAGCTTACCGAAAGCTTCCAAAATGCCACCTTCCATGCCGTCATAAAGCTTTTCATCAAACACATAATCGAAGTCACGGACTGACAGCACAATGCCGATGGGTTTGGTGGTGTAACGACGCAAATAAGCCCTTAAACGGAAAAACCGCACATAGTCCGAAATCATGACGGTGTAGCCTTGTGAAGCAAGCAAATCCATCCGCGCCAGAAAATCCGCATCATCGACGTTGTCGCCCGTGACCAGAGAGTTCATGGTGATTTCTGCCAACGCAACCACCTCATTCTCGTCCACTGCCGACACCTGACTATACTGCGATAAACCTGCTTGCATCATGTCGGTGTTGACTAGCGTGACCGGATTAAAGCTGCCTCGCATCACTAAAACGGGTTTACGATACAACAGCTCACCGGGCACCACAACCTCACCCTCAGGGTTAAACACAATGGCGCGTGTTAACCAACTGCGAATCAGATGCAGGTTCATCAGTCGATTTTCAACTTCATCAAAATACGGACCGCTGAAATGAATCAAATCCACCTCAATGCGGTCTGATCCGAGCTCATCAGACAGACCTTCCACAATCCATTCGGGCCTAGCGTAATTAAAGAAAGCACCGTAGATCAGATTGACCCCTAAAATGCCCAACGCCTCAGACTGTTGCGCATTGTCTTGATCCAACATCCGCACATGCAAAATAATGTCGCTCGGCTGCGCGCCAGGGTGCAACTGTAGGCGCACACCAATCCAGCCATGACATTCGTTTTTTTGCTTAAAGCTGCGCGCCGTTACGGTCGCCGCATAGGCAAAGAAAGTCGTATTGCGTGGGCGCACATCGGTTAAACGCTCCACCACCTGCGTGTATTCTTTGTCCAGCATTTGTAGCAATCTGGCACGACTGACATAGCGATCCACATGGCCGTAAATGTCATCACTCACCGACATGTCATAGGCAGACATGGTTTTAGCAATCGTGCCGGCAGCAGCACCCACCTGAAAAAACCGTCGAGCAACTTCTTGACCAGCGCCAATCTCCACGATCGAACCGTACTTATACCGATCCAAGTTAATTCGCAGCGCTTTCTGATCCGTTGTCAGCGACGTATCACGTTGTGTCATCACTACTTTGCCTCTCAAAATCCATTCACTGGTGATGATCGTGTTTGCCACGATCATGCCACCATTGCCGTATCACTCGTTTTAAATCCCAGTAATCCCGAAGTTTCGGCAATCGCAACCCCGTCACAATACGAGGTTCTAGCGCCAAACCCACACTGGTTGCTTCCAAGTCATCTTGGGATTCACGCACAACCAGCTCAACCGGTCCCAGCAAGACTCGATCGCCACGAACCACCGTCCCACCGAGCTGTTTCTTGAGGTATTCGGCAATCGTCAACATTTCTTCACCAGGCTGTAAGGTCGCACCATAGGTCAGCGCCAACTCCTCGACAAATTTGTCGGGATCCACCGAAAAATCACCAAAATAGCGTTTTTCTCGACCCGTCAGTTCCACAGGTTGTGCAAACAGACGATCCAGCAAATGAATATGGCGTGGTGCCGTAAAGATGTAGACGTAATCACCCACAGTCGGTCGACCTAGCTCATGACTCGGAATCGACTTACCATCACGCACAGCCAACGCAGGTCGCGCCCAACGCGGGATACGTTCCCCTTGCGCAACCGGACTTCCTTTGGCCACACGGTACACCAACAATTCATGCTTGGCATTGCCTGGCAACTCGAGCTCAACTTTCTCGACGGCCCCCAGTGGAGGCGGCACAATCAAGTCGAGTTTGCTCGCCATCGGTCGGATGGTCCAGCCCTGCACAATCAAGGAGACCAACACAATAATGAACGCACTATTAAACAGTGCCTGGCCATTTTCCAGATTGGCCACAATCGGCAAAATCGCCAATAAAATCGACACAGCACCTCGCAGCCCGACCCAGGCTACAAAGGATTTTTCTGCACGTGTGAAATCAAACGGAATCAAACACAGAAAAACAGCGATAGGGCGCACCAACACGACGAGTAACAAACCCACTAGTGTGGCACCTAGTGCAATCTTTGGAAATTCGGAAGGTGTGGCCAACAACCCCAGCATCAAGAACATCGTAATTTGTGCCAGCCAAGTCAGCCCTTCTTGGAAACGTCCAATCAAAACTGATCCCTTAAACCGCACGTTCCCCATGATGATGCCGGCCATGTAAACCGCGAGGAACCCACTGATTCCAAAAGCCGATGACACGCCAAACAAAAACAAAATCAGCGACAACACCAGAATAGGAAACAAGCCCGGATCAAACGACACTCGATTCAAGACCATTGCTAAGCCGTAACCTGCAATCACACCAACCACAGCGCCCAACACCAACTGCTGAAAAATGGCTGCCAGAAATGTCTGCGTAATATCCGATACCGAAGCCGTCCCGCTTGAGAGAATTTCTAAAAGCGTAATCACCAGAAAAATAGCCATCGGATCGTTCGAACCCGACTCAATTTCCAGCGTGGCCTGGACTCGATCTCGAATACCGATATTGCCAACACGCAACAGAAAAAACACGGCCGCCGCATCCGTTGAACCCACGATGGAACCCAACAACATGGCCTCAAACCAAGTGAATCCCAGCAAATAATGCGCAGGAATTGCCAGCAACATGGCGGTCATCACCACCCCAAACGTTGCTAACGTGACCGCAGGCGCTGCGGCTAGTCGAAACGAGCGCCATTGTGTCGTGTAACCACTGTCATACAAAATAATGGCCAATGCCACGCTACCGATAAAATAAGCAGCAGAGGCATCACGAAACTGGATTCCCCCAATACCGTCTTCACCTGCTAGCAAGCCAACAATTAAAAACACCAGCAATAACGGCACACCGACCCGAAACGAGATCACGCTACTCAGAATCGAGATCAATATCAGTAGTGAACCGATAGCAACAGACAAAGAAATCGCATCGATCATCCAGGCGCTCCCGCTAGCGATTTATAGACAGTCAACATACACAGTCTCCAGATCAAATTTCAGTTGTCGCAACAAGCCACGAAAAACAGCGTCACGCTGTGCGACTAATTAAATAGTGTTCGAACGCCGTGCTCCACCGAGCAAGGCATACAGAAAAATGGCGCCAAACGTCGAAGTGCCAATGCCACCCAACGTAAAGTCACCAAAACTCAGTGTGAAATCACCGGTTCCGAGAATAAGTGTAACTGCTGCCACCAACAGATTTCGATTGTCTGAGAAATCAACTTGATTCTCAACCCAAATTCGTGCCCCAGCTACAGCAATCAAACCAAACACCACAATCGACACACCACCCATTACCGCCAGTGGAATGGCCTGAATCAATGCACCGAATTTAGGGCTAAATCCCAATACAATGGCCATGACCCCGGCTGTCACAAAAATCGCGGTGGAATAAATCTTGGTCGCTGCCATCACACCGATATTCTCCGCATACGTCGTAACCCCTGTACCTCCCACGGATCCTGCGACCATCGTCGCCACGCCATCGCCCATAAAAGCTCGACCGAGGTATCCATCCAGATTCTTACCAGTCATGGCAGTCACTGCTTTCAAGTGCCCTAGGTTTTCTGCGACGAGAATCACAACAACGGGTGCTATCAGCAGGGTCGCATTCATCGAAAACTCCGGTGCGCTGAACTGTGGCAGTCCAAACCAAGCGGCGGCGGCCACCCCACTTAAATCAATCGGCGCGCCCAGTCCCATGCCATTGGTCAGAATGGCATACAGCAGACTGGCCAAAATCAGACCCATCAGAATCAGAAGACGCTGCAACATGCCACGCGTCAATACGGCTATCAAGCCGACACACACAAATGTCAGCGCCTGTGCCCAAGCATCAAAAGGCGTGGGCGACATGTTTTTAATTGGAATTTGTGCCAGATTTAGTCCGATCACCGCCACCACTGAACCCGTCACCACGGGCGGCATCATGCGCTCAATCCAGCCCACACCAATGATCTGAACAATTGCCCCCACTAGGAAATAGATCGCACCACACACCACAATGCCACCAAGTGCCACACCGATATTGGCGTTAAACCCGGAACCACCGTAGCCAGTCGCAGCAATCACAACCCCGATAAACGCAAAACTCGATCCGAGATAGCTCGGCACTTTGCCAGCGGTCATCAAAAAGAAAATCAAGGTTCCCACGCCACTCATCAGCACGGCAACGTTTGGATCAAAGCCCATCAGCAACGGCGCCAATACGGTCGAACCAAACATGGCGATCAAATGTTGAACCCCCATGACGGTTGTCTGAGGCCAAGGCAGACGTTCGTCTGGCCCAATCACACCGCCCCATTCGAGCGCTTTGTCACTTTTAACAGTCCATGCAAACATGTGATCTCTACCCAAAAATAAATTGAATTGTGTTGATTTAAAGATTTTTTGACATAAATACTTCAATCCACCCGGTCAGGACTTGAAATAACAGACAGCCGCCCTTATCTTAATGAGTAAGATTCCACTCAAATGTTGATATGACACAGGCTGACTACTATTCCACCATGGGTCTGACCAAAGGTGCGACCCAGGACGACATCAAAAAAGCATATCGTAAGCTTGCCCGAAAATATCACCCAGACGTCAGTAAAGACGACGATGCCGGTGAAAAAATGGCCAAACTCAACGAAGCCAACGATGTGCTGTCCGATCCAGACAAACGCAAAGCCTATGACCAGGTCGGTCATCAGGCTTGGGCTCAAGGCGCCCGTAGCGCAGATGACATGCGACCCCCACCAGGCTGGCAGTCCGCTCAAGGCGGGCATTACGGCGATCAGGCTGATTTTAGCGATTTGTTCCGTGACATGTTCAATGAGCGCGGTTCAAGAGGCGGCCCACGGGGCTGGCCAGGGCAAGACACCCACGCCACGATCACCATCAGTTTGCACGAGGCTTATCATGGCACTTCGCGCCAGATCCAGCTTCAGGGCCATGTTCCCGATGGTCAGGGACGACTGATCCCCGAACTGCGCACACTCGACGTTAAAGTGCCAGCAGGCGTTGCTCAAGATCAAATGATCCGCTTGGCCGGTCAAGGTGAGCCCGGCATGGGCGCACCCGCAGGCGACCTTTATCTCAAAGTCGACATCCAGACTGGCGATCGCACCCGCGTTGAAGGCCGAAACGTCCACATGCCCTTAGTCGTCACGCCATGGGAAGCGGCATTAGGCGCACAAGTGCCAGTGCACACCCCTCTGGGCACTTTACACGTCACCGTCCCAGCGGGATCGGTGGCACGACGCAAATTACGTCTGAAAGGCAAAGGTATTCCAGGACGTCAGGCAGGCGATCTGATGCTGGAAATCGATATCGCAATTCCGGGGGCGATTACGCCTGAACAGAAAGCGGCTTGGGAAGCATTGGCAAGCGCTTACCCCGGTTTTGATCCAAGACCGAAATCATAAGGAGGCGACGATCGTGACCAATCCGACTCAACGCCAAAACCAGGTAACCGTCACAACTCAGCTTCAGGTGCTAGAAGGCGAGATGCTGCGCTTGGAAGAAATCTCACGTCTTTGCCGCATGAGCCCAGACTGGGTTCTGGCGCGTGTGCAAGAAGAGGTTCTAGAGGGACAGTATCGGGATGGGACGTATTACTTCTCGAGTGCAACCATTTGGCGCGCCTGCCAAGTGGCAGATCTGGAAGTCCATTACGATGCCGACCCACAACTCGCGGCTCTGGTCGCTGATCTGTCTGAAGAGATTCAAGCCTTGCGAGCACGTTTACGGTTACTCGACACTTAAAACGGACAACAGACTACACGCGACGGATCTACAAGTTCATCACAACCCCAACGATTGCACCTGCCGATAAGAACCAAAGCAGGTGCAAACGGGTTTTCCAGACCATTAAGGTTGTCACTGCGGCCATCCCCCAGAGATGCCATTGGATCGGCTCGCCATCTCTGGGGAGCAAAATGAACCAACCCGTTGTCGCCAGCAAACCGGCAGACACGGGCGCAAGTGCAATTTTAAAAGCCTTGACCCAAGACCAGTTCTGATTGCGTCTAACCCAGCGCGCCCCATAAATCGTCACGATCGAGCTTGGCAAAAGTGACGCAATCAATGCCGTTAGCATGGCGATCATGGCCCAGGTCCACGGACCTTGTTCAATCCCAACCTGCCATCCAAACAAGGGCACAAAGGTTGCATTAGGCCCAGGTGTCGCCTGCGCAATGGCAATCGATGCAGAAAACGCCGAAGCGCTTAACCAAGCCTTCTGAACCACCAAGTATTGATACATCTGTGGCGCCGTCATCATCGCGCCCGCACCCACTGTCAGTAATGACAAGGAGACAAAAAGCCACATCAAGTCAAACCAGTCTGACCAATTCAATGCCCAAGCCATTACGACGCTCTCCTAGCGAGCTTACTCATCTGTCGGTGAACCCACCAAGTCCCCACCCCTGCCATCGTCAGCAACACCCACAACAATGGCCAACGAAAGACCGCCACCGCTAGGAATGTGACCAATGCCACGATCACAGTCACTCCGCCAGATAGCACAGTTTTTTGAATTGAAGTGAGGAGTTTCAACGCAGTGCCCATGATCAAACCCGCTGCCACTGCACCCATTGCCTGCAATGCCCCGTTCACCACCGGATAATGTGAAAACTTGTCGTAAAGAACCGTGAGTGTGAGCGCAATCACAATCGGCAAGAGCATCAAACCCGTAATACCAGTAAGCGCACCGCGCCAACCAAAATACCGATCACCCAGCATGAGTGACAGATTCACGACATTGGGCCCTGGCATCAGCTGTGCAACCGCCCAGTCTTCCGCAAAAGATTGCGGTGTCAACCAGCGACGCCGTTCAACCAGTTCCCGGTAAGCAACCGGCGCTGCCGCCCCAAACCCTTGGGCAGCCAGCACATTAAATGCCACAAACAATGACCAAAGCGACTCAGGAACCTGAGTTTCTTCTTGTTTCGCCTTCTCACTCATGCGCACTGTGCAGATGGCATCACACCATCATCCTTTCTCAACCGTAAAAACCGAAACTTATACACAGTTTTTGTGGACAAGTCACTGGACAACCCGTCAACAAGTGCCTTAACTCATTGTGCTGTAAAGAAACACACGGGGTTGAGCACGTATTGACAATTCTGCGCGGTTGCTCAGCCGCTAAAACCACCTGCCTTCAAAAAGGCCGCCTCGGCTTCAGTCGTCTCACGTCCCAAAGAAGCATTGCGATGTGGGAATCGCCCAAAATCAGCGATGATATCGCGATGAATCTTGGCCCACTTCAACGTTTCAGATCCCAAAGCTTCACATAAGCGAACCGCCTCATTCTGCAACGCCAAATCTTCAGCATGCTCAAAAGGCAAAATTAGGAATGACCGCAGTTCGGGCTCAATACGTTCTAAGTCACCCCGATCAATACTGTGGCGAGCAATCATGCACGCCAGCGAATCCGTCGCAAACATATGAGCGGTACCGCGAAACGCATTACGTGGTAACTGATCGAGCAAAATCAGTAACGCCAGACAGCCCTGAGCATCTGCCATCCAATGATCCAGTTCGCGCCGGGCAGCTGCCATGTGCCAATCCAAAAACGTGTCTCGAAACAACGTATCAAAGGCATCGTCTTTGGCAAACCATTTCGCGGGTCCCGCTTGTTTCCAAAAATCGATGACGGTTTTTGGAGAGTAGTTTTCGGTGGATGTGCTCATTCGAGGCTCCTTGATTAGCAAACAAATCCGAATCAACGGCGTCTGCGCTAAAACCCAAACCCCGTATCCTGACATATTCCATTGAAGAATAACCGCAAAGCGCACAAGACTCACGGTATCTCATGGCAAACCGCCACTGTCAATGCAAACACGCCTAGGCTTTTTTGAGAAACCTAGGCGTGCCTCAGATCGCTATCTGTGCCTTTAGAAGGACGGCACAATACTGCCTTGATACTTCGTTTTAATCTGCTCACGCACTGCATCACTTTGCAGTGCTTTCACAAGCTTTGCCACATCTTCGTTATCCGCATCCTGCACACGCACGGCTACGAGGTTGGCATAAGGGGACTCTTCACCCTCAAGCACCAGCGCGTCGGTCAGTGGATTTAAACCGGCTTCAAGGGCGTAGTTGGTATTGATTAACGCCAGGTCCACATCAGGCATCACACGTGCCACGTTCGCGGCCTCAATTTCCCGAAACTTCAGTTTTTTAGGGTTATCTGCAATGTCACGTGCAGTGGCCAGAATGTTGTCTGGGTCTTTCAATTGAATCAAACCTGCATTTTGTAGCAACAACAAGGCACGTGCACCGTTGGTTGGGTCATTAGGTAGGGCAACTTGTGCACCTTCTTTCAAATCTTCCAGTGACTTCACTTTGCTGGAATACGCACCAAACGGCTCGACGTGGATCAAACCCACTGACACCAACTCAGTCCCATGCTCTTTATTGAAACTATCCAGATACGGTTTGTGCTGAAAGTAGTTGGCATTAATCACGCCATCCGCAACCTGGCGGTTGGGCTGGACGTAATCAGTGAACACTTTAATGTCGAGTTCCACACCTTCTTTTTCTAAGATCGGCTTCACAAACTCCAACAGTTCTGCGTGCGGCACGGGTGTGGCCGCCACACTCAATTGACCCGCATGGGCCAGACCAGCAGACAAGCCCAATGCACTCGCTAACAAGGCTGACAACAATGTTTTTTTGTACATCTTCAATCCTTTTAAAATCAATTCAACAACTATTTTCAAACATCAACTAATTCGCCGGTTCAGCATATCCACCAGCCGATCACCAATCAGCTGCATCAACTGCACCATAACCACCAGTATCAAAACCGTGACCACCATGACATCAGTCTGATAGCGCTGGTAACCAAACCGTACCGCCAGATCACCCAAACCACCGCCGCCAATCACACCGGACATGGCTGAATAACCCACCAACATGATGGCCGTCACCACCACACCCGCCAAAATACCTGTGCGAGCCTCAGGTAGCAAAGCCAGCCAAACCGTCTGTACGGGTGTTGCACCCATCGCGCGGCAGGCTTCACTCACGCCTGGGTTCAGTTCCTTCAAAGAAGTTTCCACCAACCGCGCAAAAAACGGTGCTGCACTGGCGACCAAGGGTGGAATCGACCCAGCCACGCCCAATGAAGTTCCCGCTAAAACTCTCGTCAGCGGAATCATGACAATGAGCAAAATCAAAAACGGAACAGAGCGTAAAACGTTTACAATGAGAGACAAGGTCTGATAAACCGCTGGATATCCCCGAAACTGACCCGGCCCAGTCATAAACAGCGCAACCCCCACTGGTAAACCTATCAACACTGCAAATAACAGTGAAACCCCTGTCATCAGCAACGTGTCGAATGTAGCTTCCAGAATTAATAGCCAGTCCATTGCCATCCAGTTCATGGTTGCAATTCCTCAAAATCAATCTCTAGCGTTTTGAGTGTGGCCTTAAGTTGCGTCAACTGTTCACTAGTACCCGTAGCATAGACAATCAAATGGCCATAGGGTGTCGTCCCCATCATGCCCACCGCCCCTTGCAAAATACTGATATCCACACCCAGATCTCGGCTTAATTGGCTAATCAACGGCATCGTCGCCGTTTGCCCTTGATAACGCAAACGCAGTGCCACACCACTGTCTTGTAATTCGATCAGCTGACGCCACGTCTGTTCTTCTGTCGAACTCTGTGACAACAAACTCTGGGTCACGGGGTGCGCCGGACGCAACAACACATCTAAAACAGCGCCTTGCTCAACCAACACACCATATTCAATGACAGCCACACGATGGCAGATTTGACGAATCACATCCATGCTGTGGGTAATCAGCACAATCGTCAGACCCAATTTCTGATTAATTTGAACCAACAGCTCGAGGATAGATTGCGTGGTTTCCGGATCAAGGGCCGATGTCGCCTCATCACACAGTAATAAACGAGGCTCGTTAGCCAATGCCCGCGCAATGCCAACCCGTTGCTGCTGTCCGCCTGAAAGCTGTCTGGGATATTTGTTCGCATGGGCTTGTAGTCCCACCAGCGTCAGAACTTCCATCGCTCGTTCAACTTGCTTGGCGCGTGGCTGACCAGCGAGTTTTAATGGGAAGCAGACGTTGTCCAGTACGGTGCGCGATTGCAGTAAATTGAAGTGCTGAAACACCATGCCAATTTTGTGGCGCACTCGACGCAATGACGACTCATCGAGCTCAGAAATGCACTGACCATCCAGCACAACCTGCCCAGCCGTCGGGCGCTCCAGTAGATTCAGTAAACGAATCAACGTGCTCTTGCCGGCACCCGAACGACCGATCATGCCAAAGATTTCGCCTTGCTCAATCGTTAAACTGACATCATCCAGCGCCACAGTTTCCTGACCAACAGACCCATAGGTCTTACGAATCCGATCCAATGTGATCACAACCAAATACCCACAAACACAGTTTCTGACACAACATGCACACGCCCAATCAGGTCTACGATTAAAAAGTCACAATGTACCACCGCCTGATTTAAGCCGGCACAATCCGTGCTGACAGAAAGGATTTTCTTATAGCGTAGACTTATATAGAAAACAGACGCTGGATGACCGACGCACCGATCAACGATGCACAGAACTGGCTCGAATGACATTATCGGAGATCAAGGTCTGAATCTCTGATTCTGAATAGCCCAACTCTTTTAAAAGTGAGATCGTATGTTGTCCTAAATGCGGTGGATTGTCTCGAACGCTTAAACGTTGCCCATCCATCGAGAGTGGCATCAAGGCCGTTTGTGTCTGAATCGGACGACCAATGTGGCTGCCATCTTCGGGCAAAATCATGGGCACTAAGCCACCCGTTTGTTTCAGGTGTGTATCTTCAAAAAGATCTTCAGGACGACCCACTCGGGCAAACGGCAATCCCATCTGCTCGAATCGTTGCTCCAGCTCCTGTGTCGAATACGTTGCAAATCGTTCACGCAAAATCGGAATCAACCACGAACGGGCTCGCACTCTAGCCTGATTACTCTTTAAGCGTAAATCCGCGCTCAAATCATCAAAATCAAAGGTCTGGCACAATAAAAACCATTGCTCATCATTGATAGCGCCTAGAAAAACTTGCTCGCCATCACTGCTCACAAACACATCGTAGACCGCCCAGACGGTAGTTGGATCCGGTTGCTCAGCTGTTTTCTGACCACTAATCGCGGCTTGCATCATGTGCTGCAGCACCAGAAACACGTTGTTCTCAAATAAGCCAGTTTGGACAGCATGACCCTGACCTGTGCGCTGACGTTGCGTCAAAGCGGCTAAAACACCAAGCGCTCCAAATAGTCCACTCATGATGTCATTGACGTTGGAGCCCGCATAATGCGAATGCCCATTCTCTTTATCGACATATGCCAATCCCGCCATCATCTGCACCACTTCATCCAAAGCGTGTCTGTTGGCGTATGGTCCGGGCAAAAAGCTCTGATGCGAAGCCGTAATCAGTCTCGGATTAATCCGTGATAAGAGTTCTTTCGTCAGACCCATTTTTTTCATGCGCTTGGGACCGAAGTTTTCAACTAAGACATCGGCACCCGCCAACAAACGCAGCACGGCTTCACGACCACGCTTGTCGTCCATATCGACAGCAAAGCTTTTTTTGTTACGGTTAAAGCTTCCAAAAAAGCCCGCAGCTGCCCCAGTCAGTCGTCGGGTATTGTCGCCACTCACGGATTCGACCTTAATGACTTCAGCGCCAAAGTCGGCCAAGATCATGCCGCAAACAGGACCCATCACCAAATATGAGAACTCAATCACCCGAATACCAGCCAACGGTAAAAAAACTTCTGGTTTCATCACAAAACGCCTCCCGTTGGCTGGTTGAGTTCAAGTCATAGGCTAGACCGGCAACAAAAACATACCGGCCGCAATCAGGGTGGGCACTGCAGCCGACACCACCAGTTTAGCCGGAGAAATGGCACCATCTGGAAAGTAACTCTTAAGGATTGCAAAACCTGCTGGGTTTGGTGCGTTGGCAATCACGGTCGTTCCGCCACCCACCACGGCGCCCGCCACCAGCATGTAGCGCCACGCATCTGATGCCCCTTCAACCAGCGAGCCCAAATAAGTAATGGCAGCATTATCCGTAAAGGCAGACAACACCAGCGTGCCCCAGAACAGCACCGTGGGAGACAAGCCACCCAACAGATCCTGTAACCACCACTGTTGTAGACCACCCAACACGATCAGCCCTGCCAAGAAGAAACCAACCATCAGACCTTCACGAACCATCAGAGGGTCCTGATGCTCAGGATAGGCGTGGGTATAGCCAATGAACATCAAGAACAGACCCAGAAACACAGCTGGATAGTGCGCACCCAACACCACGCCAATAAGTACCAATACGTGCACAAAAATCACAGAAAAAGGCACTCGGTCACGTTTGGTTTCTGAGCTGCCAATCGCACCTGACTTCAAGAATGAACGGCTCACCAACGTCAGAATACTGGCGTTGATCAATACAGCGATAGCGGCACGCCAGCCAAAATTCATCAGCATATGCATAGAATCCCAGCCAAACGCATTGGCGACCATCAAGACTGGAGGTGCCGCATAAGCAGTCAATACACCCCCGATCGAAATATTCACGAAGAGCACACCAATCGTCAGATATTTAAAGCCAGCTTGTCCGGGCTTACGAAAGTAACCGTCACGCAACAGCAAAGCAGCCAGTGTCATTGCAGCGGGTTCCGTAATGAAAGAACCTGCCAATGGCACGATAGCCATAATGACAAAAAAGGTCGAGACAGACCGATCCATGGGCAAAATTCTGGCAATAGCATGCACAATCATTGTCACTAGGTCAATAATCGGACGACTCGCCGCAACCACCATCACCACAAACACAAACGCGGGTTCCGTGAAATTGCGTGAATCCAGATAACTGACGGCTTCACCTGCGCCGGCAGTCAGAGCAAATACGACAATCAGAACAAATGCCCAAACGCCAAAAACCGCCTCCACTTCTGATAACAGATGCCACAACCCGGCATGGGTTCCTTTTTTATTGGCTAGACGTGCAAAAAACGGTACAGAAAAAGTATGCGCAATGGCAATCACAAATAGGATTGTTGCGATCAGTTCAATCGGATGGCTATACATAAACTGTGGAGTCCTCAGATTTTGATTGACGATAGAGCCGACACCACAACTATCGTCATGACACTCACAGCTCCCCTTTATTTCATCGATCTACTTAATGCACAGCAGATCTGTCACATTCCAAACCTCTTGTTTGCGATGTGTTTTTATTTGGTTTTGTCAGACTTTACGTGATTTTTAACGATCTGTGTTTAAAAACGCATAACTTTTTGTTTTTTTATTTTGTCTGTCTTGATCAAGATTTAACTTCTACGAACTCATCAATCGCTTTTCCGATCGTGTTGTCAAAAAAACACGGTGACTTTCTATCATTGACACCTTTTACACTTGCAAGCAAATAGCGCATCTATTTAAAGCGTAAAAACCAACGTTTAAAGCCCCAAAAGAAACTAAGTCTTTATTGTTGATATCAACAACCCAATCGCGGATCCATAATGCAAGCCTTGGCACAAAGCCACTTGACTGCGAGTCATATTATGAACGAAAGTTACTGAAAGAAACATTTCAGACGGATCGTCTACTTTGAACAAGTAATCAACACAGCGACACGACAGGGAAACCACAGAATGAATACAAACCAAGACACCAAAGTCAAAGCGCTCATTGAGCAAGCAGGCCTTGAAGAAGTTTTTGCCTTATATCCTGAAGACGTTTTGATAGCGTTTAAACAGGCCCAACAATACAACCAAACAATCAAGTCTTTGAAAATCAAAAAACAGGTACCCGGCACAACCTATACACCAGGGGCGATATCATGAGTGATATTTGCTGGCTTTCAGCCTCTGAACTTGCTGCGGCTTACAGAAAGCGCGAGCTCACGCCACTCAATGTAGTGAAGCACTTGATCGATCGCATTCAAAAATATGACTCCAAAATCAATGTGTTCACTCATCTCGACGCTCAAGGCGCTCTACACAGCGCCCAGCGTGCAACAGAAGAGCTCAATGCAGGCAAAGATTTAGGCCCTTTGCATGGCATTCCCTACGGTGTCAAAGACATTATTGATGTTCAAGGACTACCGACCACCTGTCACTCTGAGCTTTTTAAGGAAAACATCGCAACGCAAGATGCAACCGTTGTTAGTCACTTACGTCAAGCGGGTGCCATCGCTTTGGGTAAGATCGCAACACATGAGTTCGCAATCGGCGGTCCTGCGTTTGATTTGCCCTTCCCTCCTGCCCGCAACCCCTGGAAAACAAGTCACCATCCTGGCGGATCCTCCTCAGGTTCGGGTGCCGGTGTGGGTGCAGGATTTTTTCCTGTGGCACTAGGCACCGATACGGGTGGATCGGTGCGCAATCCAGCTGGCACCTGCGGCGTCATGGGGTTTAAGCCAGGTTACGACAAAGTCTCCAGAAATGGGGTTTTTCCGCTCTCATGGACACTTGATTACGTCGGACCACTCGCACGTAAAGTCGAAGACCTTGCCAGTATGCTCAACATCATGACCAGCGTACGCGGTCCCAAAATTAACCCTGACATCCAAGGCTTACGCATTGGATTTGTACGGCACTATCACGAAAAAGACATGCAAGCAGGCCCGGACACGGCCGCAGCACTCCAAACTGCTGTAGACACGCTACAAAACGCGGGCGCCACCATCATCGATGTTGAACTCCCACCACTTCGAGAATTTATTGATATTAACCGCGCCATCCTGACCCCTGAGGCTTGGGCAACCCACAGTGAATTCATACGTGCACACCCTGAAAAGTACTGTAAGCTCAGTCGCCAGCGCATTATGGTTGGCGCTTTTGTCACTGCCGAGGCTCACTTGCAAGCCCGCATGATGGGACTTACTCTGCGCGACGAAGTCAATCAAGTGTTTGAGCAAGTCGATGCGCTGATCCTTGTGAACTCAATGAATCCGAGCTGCGAGATCGATGATGAAGCCATGATCGTTCAGAGTTATTTTCAACATGCACGCGCGCCCTTTAACCTCAGCGGGCATCCCGCCATGTCCATGATGTGCGGGCTTTCAGGAGATGGTTTGCCCATTTCTATGCAAATCGTGGGACCTTATGATCACGAACACCGTGTCCTCAATATTGCGGCTGCCTATGAGGCGCAGACCCAGTGGTCGGACATGCATCCAACACTTTGATTGAAAGCTTTTGGGGCTCATCACTTGAGCCCCAAAAACCACTTAAAGACAATTTAATAAGGCATCACCAACCGCCTGGGTCCCCAGATTACCCCCAATGTCGCGGGTCACTTGACCATTCGCAATCACCTGAGTCACCGCTGTTTCCATCAGATTGCCAATCTGTTCATACTGCGCTTGTTGTGTTTTATGCGCGTACCACCGCATCAACATCGCGACCGACGACACTTGGCTAAGTGGATTGGCAACATCCAAGCCCGCCAAATCGGGCGCCGAACCATGGGCAGCCTGAGCCATGGCATGATCATCGCCCGCATTTAAGGACGCTGCCATCCCTAAACTGCCCGCCAGTTCTGCTGTGAGATCCGACAAGATGTCACCGAACATATTGGTAGTCACAATCACATCAAAACGTTCAGGGTTTCGGATTGCGAGTGCCATCATCGCGTCCACAATCACCGCATCCACAGACACTTCAGGATACGATTTTGCAACTTCGTGGCAGGCATCCATAAACATACCGTCACCCAGTGACAGCACATTGGCTTTGTGCACGATTGTGACTTTTTTGCGCCTCGTCATCGCCAATTCAAACGCTTTTTTCGCAATCCGAAAACAACACTTGCGCGTAATACGTCGCATCGAGACAACCACATCATCTGTGACCTGTATTTCCGCATTGCCTTGGACCATATTACGGTCCGCGTAAAAACCTTCTGTGTTTTCTCGAACAATCACGAGATCAAACGGTTGACTGCGCGTAGGCATGCCCTCATAGGTACGTGCCGGGCGGATATTGGCATACAAATCCAGTTCTTTACGCACAACGCCCGACGGACTAGGCTGTTTGGGTTCACCCTCCACTGCCGCATGCGTCGTGGTGGGTCCCATAATCAAACCATCTGCATCACGAATCAAATCCGTCAAGCCAGGTCTAACCGTTGTTCCATGTTTCTCATAACTGGCCATGCCCGCTAAGTCATACGTCAGACTCAGTGGTACATCTATTTTCTTTGTAGCTGCTTGTAATACAGAGACTGCAACTGAGACCGTTTCCGGACCGATGCCATCTCCTGGAATAACGACTAATTTCATCTTGTATCCCCCTTTTCTTTTATATAAATCCTCTTTAAACACGCAAAATACCAAGCCGGCGCGGCATTTGGAAAGAGGTTTTTGGCAATCTTTGCCATGCCATCCTGTTCAAAAAAGACCTCAGTCACTCGCCCATATAAACTGGACAAACAACTGAGGTCGGATGCTATTTTCAGAATTAAAACGAAACTACTGTTTTTCAATGCCCGCAGAGGTCAAGGCTTTGGCCCACTTGTCGTGCTCAGCCGAGATGAATTTTCCAAAATCTTCTGGTGAGCCACCTGCTGGGTCTGCGCCCGCAGAGATCAGTCGCTCTTCCAATGTCGGCAGCACTTGATTCACTTTCTCATTCACCAAGTTGACAACCGCTGGCGGTGTGTCTGCGGGTGCGAGCAAACCAAACCAAGAACCTGCAGAAAAGTCTGGAAACCCTTTTTCAGCAACCGCTGGGATATCTGGCAAAGATCGCGAACGTTTTGCGCTGGAGACGGCAATCGGCACCAACTTGCCAGACTTAATCTGTCCCATGACAGATGGAATCGTCGCAAACATGAAATCCGTGCGACCTGCGACCAGGTCATTTAACGCTTCGGCGCCTTTATAAGGAACGTGCGTTGCATCCAGATCCATCATGTCTGACAACATATGGCTCGACAGGTGTGACGAAGTGCCCGTGCCTGTTGATGCGTAGTGCAAATTACCTCGACGCTCTTTAGCCCATGCCAGAAACTCTTCAAAAGTTTTGATATTGCGATCTGGATGAACCACTAACACGTTCGGAACGTCTGCAACCAAAATAATGGGCGCGAGATCTGTCCGAGGATCATGCTTCAGGGTTTTAAGCGACGGATTAATGGCCAAGGGCCCGACTGAAGCCATCAGCAAGGTATACCCATCTGGATTGCTTCGTACCACATCAGCCGTGCCAATATCGCCACCTGCGCCTGGCTTATTGTCGACTACAAAATGAGCGCCCGGCATCACATTCACAAGTTCCCCCGCCATGGCACGCGCAATAATGTCAGTCGTACCGCCTGCTGAGAAGCCAACCAAAATCTTGACAGGCCGTTCGGGATAATTATCTGCGTCTTTTGCATTCGCAACTGAAACAGCACACCCAAACGACAACCCAACACAAACTGATACAACCCAACGTTTCAAAAAATTTGTTTTCATCAGTGCCCCCTTAAAATCGCTTTTATATGTCAAAAAATTATTTTGACTCTCCATCATAGGAACATGAAAGAACGGGTGTAAAGATTTTGTTCCTGTAAGCAATGCGGCGTTGCCAAACCGGAAAAGCCATCCCCTACTCAATCCACAAAATCGACCTATGCCAATGAATCATTTCCGCTTACACCTTTGAGCAACACTAGGGGTATAAATGACTGATAGCATGATGGAATTGTGTTCAATTCACTCTTGAGGGCGACCATGTTGCTTGAAAAACTGTCTCAATACGGCGCTAGCGAAGCGATCGATCAAAAACCAGCTGAAGTGATGCACCATGCCAAACGCGCGGTCCTTGACTGGTTCAGCGCACTCTACCCCGGCACTCACGTCGCCCCTTGCAACCAATTAATGAAGGCTTACGCGCAAGAGCTCGGACTCGGCCACTGCAGCTTGCCAGGCAATCACACAACCACATTTGCCGCCACCGCGGCCTGGATCAATGGAAGCGCATCGCACGCGGTCGAATTTGATGACATTTTTCGTGATGGCGCCTATCACCCTGGATGCCCAACCATTTCCGCAGCACTCGCCATTGCAGAAGATCTGAACGCCAGTGGCCGTGATTTTCTAAATGCTATTGTTGTCGGCTATGAAATATCGACCCGTATTGCGGCAACGATTCAGCCTGCGCACTATCGCTTTTTCCATACTACTGGCACGGTTGGTTGTTTAGGTGCTGCGGCCGCGGCTGCAGCGCTTCAGGCCCCGGGAGACGCTCAAGTGATGGCGCACGCCATTGCAACTGCCGCGACCTTTGCTTCAGGCTTACAACAAGCGTTCCGTTCGGACGCCATGACCAAAGCGCTTCATGCCGGACATGCAGCCGCCATTGGTGTTAGAGCCGCTCAGGCCGCCGCCGCGGGTGTCACCGGTGTGACCGATATTCTGGAGGGGCAGGCAGGTCTGGGCGCGGCACTCTCAGAAAACGTTGACTGGTCCCACACCACGGACGGTTTGGGCACGCACTACAACATCACACAAATCACACAAAAAAATCATGGTTGCTGCGGGCACACTTTCGCCGCGATTGATGCTGCCCTGTATCTGCGCGCTCAACACAATATCGAGCCGCAAGATATTCAGTCTATCCATGTATCCACCTATCAAACCGCCATCAATGTCGCCGGCATCACGAACCCTGCCACACCTTATGAAGGCAAATTCAGTCTGGCTTACGTGATCGCACATGCGCTCGTATACGGCTCTGTTCGTCTGGACGCTTTCGAACCTGACCGTTTGCAGGACAAAACCATTCGTACATTAATGGCCAACACCACACTTGAGGCAGATCCTGAAATCAGCGCTCGTTTCCCTAAGCAACGGGCGGCTAACCTTGTTTTGACATTAAAAGACGGGCGAGAAGTTGCCTTTTTTGCACCAACACGCAAAGGCGATCCTGATGCACCCTTGTCAGATGCGGAACTGAACGATAAATTTGATGAATTAGTGCGCCCTGTATTGGGATTGGAACAAGCAGATCTACTGCGCGAACAGATCTGGGCGTTGGATACCATGCGGATTCGCGATCTAAAACTCGCTTAATAACGGCAGTTACTAACCCCGGTAGACTCGAGTTGCTCTATGATGTGTGAGGCTTACACGAGGAATCGGGGTTCAGACTTTGAGTATTGATCCAACAACGTTAAGAACGTTTATCGCAGCCGTCGAAGGACGCAGTCTGGCCCAAGCGGCGGCCAGAGAAGGGCTTGTCACGTCTGCCGTCAGCAAGCGAATTGCTGAGTTGGAACGTACGCTGGGCATCACAGTTCTAACACGTCATAACCGCGGCGTAGAACCAACAGCAGCCGGTCTGGATTTGTACCACCGCGCCCTGTCAATTTTGCGTCAAATGGATTCATTGACGAGTATCACCGAAGATTACGCTTCAGATGGTCGATCTAAAATCCAGTTAGTGGCCAATCGTTCTGCCATTATTTTATTTCTACCCAAAGACATTGCGCTGTTTCAGTCTCAGCAATCTCATAAAGTTCGTATTGATTTATTGGAAGCGTACAGCGGTGATATTCCGCGTCTAGTGGTTGAAAAAAACCTCGACATCGGAATCTATCACGCAACTGGACCCGCACCGGGTGTCTACTCTTTACCTTACTACCAAGACAATGTGACGCTAGTCGTACCCAATGGACATCCGTTACAAGCGCGTGAATCGGTGCGTCTCGATGATGTCCGAAAATATGATTTTTTGGGGTATTTCCCGAGACATTCTTATGAATCCTTCATGCAACTAGCGGGGCACAGTCTGACAGGTCCTCTAAACGTCAGAATCCAAGTCTCTAACTACGAAGCACGCTGTCGAATGATTCGCGAAGGTTTGGGGATTGGCATCATGCCCGAAGGCATTGCAAACACCTATCTCCAGCAATTTGGATTAACCAAAATTGCGCTCGAAGACAGCTGGGCCAAACGTCAGTTTTATTTGTGCGTACGTGACCCCGAGACGCAACGCGATACCAGTCGAGCGCTGTTCGAATTTTTTGCAACTAGAACCAGCAACAAGAAGATCTGACACAATCTTCACTCCGATTACACTCGACCGTTCCCTACACGGCAATGCCAACATACCAACAGGGCAATCCTGTGACCATCTGCGCGTGATAATCTTTTTAACAAGACTATACGTGGAGAGACCCAATGAGCAGGCAACATCGAGCTATACCTGATTTGTCCAACGTGCCGACCGGCGCACTGGTCAATGGACAGTGGATTTCCGGTCACACTCAATTTGAAGTGCTGGATAAATTCACATCGCAACCCATCGCTCAGGTTGCCAAACTCGATGGTGATGCAGCCAATCGCGCCATTTCCATTTTGCAAAAAGCAGCCGCAGGTTCGATTCCAGACCCACAAGCACGATCGAACTGCTTAAACAAAGCGGCGCTTTTACTGGAGAACCATCGTGAGCGCTTGGTCACGGTTCTGATCGCAGAAGCTGGTTTCACCGCAGTCGATGCAAACAATGAAATCGATCGAGCCAAAGTGACATTGCAATTGTCTGCACAGACCGCACTGCGTTTGCATGGTGAGATGGTGCCGTTTGCAGCAAGTCCGGGTGCACACCGTCGCATCGGCTTCACACAACGATTCCCAATCGGCATTGTGTGCGCAATCACACCGTTTAACTCGCCGCTCAATGTCGTATTACATAAAGTTGCACCTGCATATGCCGCAGGCAACGCCGTCATTCTCAAGCCCTCACCGTTTACACCATTAACGGCCAACATCCTGGGAGAAATTCTCCTTGAGGCAGGGATGCCGCCTGAATTTTTAGCGGTGGTTCATGGATCTGACGACTCGCTCGGCGCGACTCTATTGCACAACCCAGCCATTGGTTTTTACACATTCACCGGTAGCACACGCGTTGGACGCCTCATTCAGGCAGCAGCGGGTTTACGAAAAACACAGATGGAACTTGGCAGCATCGCAAGCACGATTGTGTGTGCAGATGCCGACCTAGATCACGCACTGCCCAAAATCGTCAATGCTGGGTTTCGTAAAGCAGGTCAGGTTTGCACTTCAGTTCAAAGACTCTACGTGCAGCGCGATGTGGTCGCCGCCGTACAGGAACGACTCATCCAAGCAGCCCAGTCATTAATTGCTGGTGACCCCCAGCTTGCGAGTACGCACGTGGGCCCCCTCATTAGTCGTGACGCCGCCGAACGTAGCGAAAAATGGGTCAAAGAGGCCGTTCAAAACGGTGCAATCCTACAGTGCGGTGGCACACGAGAAGGCTCCGTCTTTACACCCACTGTGCTGACCGATGTCCCAGAAACAACTGCCGTGTGGTGTCAGGAGGCGTTTGCACCCATGCTGTCAATTCGTGCTTTTGACACGATTGATGAGGTGATTATCAACGCAAACAATACGCCTTTTGGTTTATCAGCGGGTGTCTTTACTCAAGATATTGATCAAGCTCTGAAAATGGCACAACAACTCAGATTCGGTGGCATCCACATTAACGAAGCGTCTAGTGCCCGCGCCGATGTCATGCCATTTGGTGGCGTGAAAGAGAGCGGCTTTGGTCGAGAAGGCCCTGACTATGCAGCAGTCGAAATGTCAGAAGAAAGACTTATTACGTTCAATCCAAAACACTAAGCAAGGAGCGGCATACTTCATGTCCAACCAATCAAATATCGATAACGAGACGGACAAAACAAACTGGGGCTGGGAAGAGCATTTCATCGCCACATTAAAAGACCAACAAGTCCGTTTAATCACTTACGTGCCCGATAACGTTCTGTCACGTCTGATTCGACTCGTCCATCAAGACGACTATTTCACAGTCATCAACGCCAGCCGTGAAGAAGAAGCGGTTGCAATTATTGCGGGCGGATGGATGGCAGGACTGCGCGGCATCACCTTAATGCAAACCAGCGGATTCGCCACATTGCCAAATGTTTTAGCGTCTTTGGCGATTCCATTTCAAATTCCCGTCCTGATGCTTGTGTCTGAACGCGGCACTTTAGGGGATCACCAACTGGGTCAAGTCATCGTTTGCCGAACACTGCGTCCGATTCTGGATTGTTTGAATATCGAAAACCATACACTTGAAACCGTTGAAGACGTGTCATTCATCACGAGCCGAACCATCCGTCAGGCGTTTTCTACACAAGCGCCTGCCACATTGATTATCTCGCCCAAATTGTATGGCCGCTGAAAACCCAATGGATCATCCAAATCAGGAATTTAGAATGAGTAATACCGATCAAGCAAACGCAAAAATCATGAATCGCGCCGATTTGACGCGACGTTTGAAAGCCGCCATTACCGACGAAGAAATTATTATTGGTGGTATTGGCCACACCAATTTTGATCTGTGGGGTGCGGGACATCGTCCCAAAAACTTTTACATGCTCGGCAGCATGGGCTCAGCCAGTGCCATTGGCCTTGGCGTGGCTTTAGGGCAACCCAATCGCATTGTCTACGCCCTTGACGGCGACGGCTCTATTTTGATGCAGCTAGGTACCTTGGGTACCATCGCATCGACCAACGTCACCAATCTAGTCGTGATCATCTGGGACAACGGTTGCTACCAAATTACAGGCGGCCAACCCACGGCCACAAGCTCGCAAGTTGATCTGGCCGAAGTCGCCCGAGGGCTTGGTATTCAACAGGCTTTCTGGGCCAAAGATGAGCAGGATTTTGAGGCACTCATTGCACGCACCCGAACAGAACCAGGCCCTTGGTTCATCGTAGCGCACACTGACAACGAAAAACCGGCTGTTGCGACAGATCGTGATCCACCACAAATACGTGACCGATTTATGCGGGGTTTAGGCGTAAAGGGCGAATGGGGACGATAATCATTTCATCCATGCCAGAAGCAGTTCATCAACTATCACCAACCTTTTACGAACGAAGAAGCACGCCATGACCATTAACGTTGCTCGCCAAAACCGCTGGATCGATCCGTGTTTTGATGACATGATCCGTAATGAGACAAATCTGACTTTGTCCATCCTTGACACAAACCTGTCTTTAGCTGAAGCCGCACCATTACTCGAAACCATCGATGTTTATCACTTGGGTGCATCACGCTCAGAAACTCCAGAACAATGGCATATCACTGAAGAGTTACTTGCGAAGTGGCCGCGCCTTAAAGTTCTCTCTAGCATGGGTGCTGGTTATGACATTCTGGATGTCGATGCCTGCACGCGTGCAGGGGTTTTGGTGGTCAACCAAGCAGGTGGCAATGCCAACTCAGTGGCCGAACACACTATTGGCATGATGCTAACCCTTGCACACCGAATCAGTGAGTGCGATCACGTACTGCGTATCCATGATCGTGGTGTCGCATTGCCTCGCGAAACCCTGATGGGAAATGAAGTTAAGGGCAAGACCATCGGATTAATTGGTATTGGACATATCGGTACACGAGTAGCGCAAATTGCCCAAGCACTGGGCATGACCATTCTGGTGAGTGACCCTTACGTTGATCCGCAAGAAATCGAACGTCGTGGCGGTCAATCCGTTTCTTTTGAGGAACTCCTCAATCGCAGCGACATCATCAGTGTGCATTGCCCTCGTACTCAAGAGACAGTCAATCTATTTGATGCGCAAGCCTTTGCTGCGATGAAGCAAGGTGCTATTTTCATCTCCACCGCTCGGGGTGGTATCCACGATGAAGCGGCACTCTACGATACCTTGGACTCCAAGCATTTAAGTGGTGCTGGACTTGACGTTTGGGTTCATGAGCCTCCACCATTAGATCATCCGTTATTGTCATTGCCCAACGTGCTTTCAAGCTACCACACGGCAGGTGTGACGCATGAGGGGCGAGAAAATGTTGCTCGTATCGGTGCCGAACAGATCATTGCGATTTGCCGTGGTCAAACACCGCCCCGAGCCATTAACCCAGAAGTCCTCGAACACGCGCAAGCCCGTCTCCTCAAAGACGGTGCGTAACAAGTTTGTCATGTTTAAACAAAGAATCGTTATGCTTCAATGTGTATAACGATTCAGAAAAAAAAGGGTATTTTCCAATGCAATCTATTGAGAATCTGATCATCGATTGTCACGGTCACTACACGACAGCACCTCAACAATTAACCGAGTGGCGTCAAAAACAGTTAGACACCTTTCAAAAAACCGGCGAATACTTACCGCCCGAAATTAACGTGACGGACGATGAGATCCGCGCAAGCTTGGAAAACAATCAGCTTCAAATTCAAGAAAAACGTGGCGTTGATTTCACCCTCTTTTCACCACGCGCCAGTGCCATGGCACATCACCATGGAGATGCACGAATCAGTGCTGACTGGTCTCGTTTATGTAACGACATGATTTATCGGGCAGTCTCGCTCTTTCCAACACGCATTGCCGGCGTGTGTCAGCTACCGCAATCACCCGGTGTAGATCCAGCATCTTGCATTGACGAATTGACCCGCTGTGTCGAAGAGCTCGGTTTTGTGGGTTGCAATCTCAACCCCGATCCATCCGACGGTCACTGGAGCGGTTTGCCCATCACCGACAAGAGTTGGTATCCGCTTTACGAAAAAATGGCTGAACTGGATGTGCCCGCCATGATTCATGTCAGTGGCTCATGCAACCCAAACTTTCATACCACCGGTGCACACTACATCAATGGTGACACGACTGCGTTTATGCAATTGATTCAGGGTGATCTGTTTAAAGACTTCCCCAACCTCAGACTCATCATCCCGCACGGCGGTGGCGCGGCCCCCTATCACTGGGGACGTTACAGAGGACTGGCACAAAATCTCAACCGTCCGCCGCTCGATGAATTGCTGATGAATAATGTCTTCTTTGATACCTGCGTCTATCATCAGCCTGGCATTGATCTGTTACTGGATGTCATTCCTGCAAAAAATATTTTGTTTGCTTCAGAAATCGTTGGAGCCGTCAAAGGGATCGATCCCACAACAGGCTTTGATTACGACGACACAAAGCGGTATCTGGACGCTGTCAGTCATTTAGACGAAAAAACCCGCCAACAGATCATGGGTGGCAATGCTTTAACTGTTTATCCGCGCTTACGTGCGCACCTTGAAAAGTATGCTGTAGCTGAAGGCAAACATCATTGATTCATAAGGAATTTTTACCAACAAAGGTCTTAAAACAACTTGACAGTCAGTCGTCAAATACTTAATCTGAATCGGTCGTGCGACCAGCAGTATTTGCTCCATGTAAATACGCTTGCGTCACAGGACAATCTGATAAAAATCACGGAAGGTATGCTCTACATAGAAGGTTCTGAGCACACAAAACTCAAGCATTAACGAGCGATCCCTTTATGTGAAAAACATCCATATTATTCTAAAAATTGGAGCAATTATTATGAGAAAAACTCTCACCAAAAGCAGCGTTTTAGGTATTGCAGCTAGTGCAGTCACAATGACTTTTGCACTCACACCACTGAGTGCTGTCGCTCAAGCCGACAATTACCCAGCAAAACCTATCCACATGATCGTCGGATATCCACCTAGTGGTGCAACTGACATTGTTGCCCGTTTGGTGGGAGCCAAAATGGAAAAACACCTTGGTCAACCCATCGTGATCGACAACAAACCAGGCGGTGGCTCCAACATTGCAGCATCCGAAGCGGCCAGAGCCAAGCCAGATGGCTACACGCTTTTCATGGCAACGATCGCACAAGCGATTAACCCCGCGGTCTACAGCAATCTGACCTATGACACCCTGAAAGACTTTGAGCCCATCACGCAAACGATGACCTCACCCAGTATTTTGGTCGTCAACAATGACTTTCCTGCCAAAACGGTCGCAGAGCTCGTTGAGTGGGCTAAAGCGCACCCAGGTGAATTGACATTGGCGTCATCCGGTGCAGGCGGTTCACCACACCTCGCAGCTGAACTCTTCAAACTGCGTACAGGCGTTGAATATTTGCACGTCCCATACAAGGGCGCAGGACCCGCCATGAACGACGTATTGGCAGGTGTTGTGATGGGTGGATTTAAAACAGCGACAGCCGCATTGCCACAAATCAAAGCTGGCATGGTACGTCCTTTAGCCGTTGCATCCGCTGAGCGTCTCAAAGACTTGCCCGATGTGCCCACTATGCAAGAAGCTGGCATTCAGGATTTCCAAGTTGCTTCATGGAATGGCTTGATGGTGCCAAAAGGTACTCCACAACCCATTATGGACAAAATCACCGAAGCGGCAATCATCGCGCTGAAAGATCCTGAAATTGTTGAACAGTTTGAATCACGTGCAGCCACGGTCGGCGGTGAATCGCCTGAGGAATTCCGCGCATTTCTGGAAAAACAATTATCCACTTGGAAAGAAGTCGCCGATGCAGCGAATGTTCGCATCAACTAATTCAGAGTAACAGTCTGGATTGTTCATGTTGATTGAAATAGTCACCTGAACCGATAGGTCGATGATTTTATTAGAACAATTTCTTACCTAAGATCAGCCGTCTGAGCGTATACACCATGCGCCACCAGACGGCTGATCTGTTATGGCACAAGAACACAGGAGAAAACTATGAGTACCAAACTGGAAAAATGGCGTAGTTACATTGGCGACACCGAACTCGAAACGTATAAAAAAGCAGGATTTGGAGCACGGGTTGGTTTTGGGCGCAAAGCAGCGCTGATCAACATTGACACCACGTTCATGTTTGTCGATCCCGAATTCATGATGTGTGGCAAGCCAATGACAGAAATGATTGAGGCCATCGAAACGCTAACCGAAACATTTCGGGAGCTTGACTTGCCTATTTACTATAGTCGCCGTGATGATCGTAGCCACCCAGTCTATCGGGGCGCTTGGAACTACACACTGAGCAGCGCCGAAAACACGCAATACACCAGCAATCCAAAGGCAGATGAATGGCCTACCTCATACGGACCTCGCCAACAGGATCGCATCATTCTAAAAAACAAGCCGTCTTGTTTTTTTGCAACGCCGTTAGAGAGTTTTCTGCGCTATGACGATGTCGATACTGTCATCATTTGCGGTGTTAGTACCTCGGGCTGCGTGCGCGCTGCCGCAGTCGATGCTTTTTCTCATAATTTTCGAACTATTTTGGTTGAAGAAGCCATTGGCGATCGAAGCCTAAAAGCCCATCAGGCCAATCTGTTCGACATTGATATGAAGGCGGGCGATGTCGAATCACTCGACTATGTGATCGCTGAACTTAAAAAGCGTTACGCGTAGGCCGTCGCCGAATCGAATTTATTCAACAAACCCGGTTACAGGGATTTTCCTTAATGCTCTGATCACCTTGGTAATCAGAGCATTATTTGACGTGTCAAATGAGGCGTTTCTCGGAGTCACACAACCTTGAGCCTCATCATTTCACAACCATATCTCGGACATAGTCACCTATTGCAAGGCTGGAGGTGAGACCTGGGGACTCCATACCAAACAGGTTAATCAGACCTTTGACACCGTGCACAGATTGATCTTGAATCACAAAATCTGTATCTCGGTTTTTGAGTGCATTGGCACCAACCAGTCTTGGCCGTATGCCTGTGTAGCCTGGAACCAGTGAATGATCAGGCAAAGCAGGCCAAAAACGGCGGATCCCCTCATAAAACCCTTGTTCTTTGGACTGATCAAATGTGTAATCGACAGACGTTCGCCAATCAATGTCAGGTCCAAATTTACATTCGCCTACAAGATCAAGTGTGACGTGCACTCGAAGAGCGGCTTGGCGTGCAACGGGGTACACAAGGTGCGTAAACGGTGAACGGCCAGATAAAGTGTAGTAATGGCCAATCGCATAAAAAACTTCTGGGATATGTTCTGCAGGCATCCCAATAATCCGATGCGCTACTTCATGCGCATATAAACCGGCACTGTTGATAACCTGACGTGCTTTAATCGTGATGGGGAAGTCTCCACCCACGACAAGCAAGATACCGTCCTGAAGGATCTCACCTGACTGAACTTTAGAACGATAAACAATGGTTGCTCCTGCGTTCTCGGCGTCACCAAGTAAACTCAGCATGTAACCATGACTGTCGATGATACCTGTCGACGGTGAAAAAACGCCGGCAACAGCCTGAACTTGTGGCTCCAACATAACGACTTGTTTTTGGTCTAACCACTGTAGATCATCGACTTGATTGCTTTGTGCAAGCGTCAGATACGTTTGCAACTCCGAGGTTTCTTCCTCAGTGGCCGCAACGATAAGTTTTCCGATGCGTTGATGATTGATGTTTCGTTCGCGCGCATATTCGTACAGTCGATCTCGTCCTTGTCGACAAAGCGTTGCTTTGAGAGAACCGGGACGGTATGAAATACCAGCGTGAATGACTTCGGAATTGCGTGAACTTGTCTGTGTCCCAAACTCATCTTCAGCCTCGAGTATGACAACCTCACGTCCTGAGAGTGCGAGCGCTCGCGCAATCGCTAAGCCAATAACACCCGCACCAATGACAACGCAGTCGACTTCTTCCATGTCAGAAGTTCTCCTGAAATTGTGAAAAAAGACGAATAGATCGATCAGCTTTTGTTTGTTTTTCCCGAATCATTGAAATCCTCGCTTTAAACCGTTCACATCAAACCCCCAATTACGACACCAAGTTTCAAGCGCTAGTTAACCACACCGGATAACAACAGTCAGAAAAAGCCGCAGGGACAGGGCATGGCACGGAAAGTGACAACACCATGACCTTACTCTGTCCATGCATTTCAGCCGATTAAGCATCCAACACAATCAGTCCGTCAACGGCCACCACGCCATCACGCTTTACAAACAATGGGTTAATTTCAGCTTCTGACACTTTCGGGGACTGGATGAGTGCCAACTGAGAAAACGCCACAATACTTTGTGCCAAGGCGTCGCAATCTCCTTTGGGCAGGCCACGATAGCCACGCACCAGTTGGGTCGACTTCACTTCACGGATCATGTCATGCGCTTGCTCCAGCGTCACAGGCGCCAATCGCAAAGTCACATCCCGATGTAATTCCGCAGCAATACCACCCGCACCCAATAAAACCGTGGGTCCTACCAGCGGATCTAATCGATATCCCAGAATCAACTCCAACAACCCAGATTCCATCTGCTGCACCAGAATCCCATCAATGCGCGCCTCAGGCATATAGGCTTTGACGTTCGTCACGATTTCAGCCGCAGCAGTGGCGAGTTCTTCATCATTTGAAATATTGACTTTGACAGCTTTCGCTTGTGTTTTGTGTAACAAGTCAGGTGAAGAGGCCTTAGCGACCACTGGATAGGGAATGTTGTGTGTCAACTGATCAGGATTCACAATCGTGCTTGGCGCCACTCTCACACCCAGTGCGCTAAACACTGTGCACGCTTGCTGCTCTGTCAGATTACCCGTCACGGGCAAGCCTCGTGGCCACACGAATTCGAGTTGAGTCTGCGCTTCGTATTTCGGCTCTGTCTTAAAAAACACGGACAAAGCATCCGCACAAGACTCAGGTGTGCGGAACGCCGCGATGCCAGCTTTTTGCAATAAAGCCAGCGATTCCATTGCATCCGGTGCCAAAAAAGCCACCATAGGCTTGTCATTCGGCTTATCGCATTCAATCAAAGGTTTAACAGCCAATTCCGGATGAAATTGAGCAGAAGATCCAACCACACTCAAAACACCATCACACCAATCAGCTCGCAACAACGCTTCAAGCAGCATTTTGTACTGCTCGCTTGTCGCTGCCAAAGTCAGATCAATGACGGCAGACTCCTGAATCTTTAAACCCTGTTGAGCCATACTTTCAACGAACGCTGCAGTGGGCGCCACAGCTTGTACGCCATACAAGCCCAGATTATCAACCACAGTCGCTGCACCACCACCGGTTGTTGTAATGACCGCAACCCGCGCTGAACGTTCTTTAATCACGGTTGGACGCGAGTAACCGATGGCCAAAGGTGTCAATTCAAACAGCGTTTCAAGATTATGGACACGCATCACATGATGAGCACGAAGGAAAACATCCACCGCCTGATCATTACCGGCCAATGCGCCCGTATGCGACTGAGCCAGCGCATCGCCCTGCTCTGAACGACCAAGCTTATATGCGATCACAGGTTTGCCCGCTTCACGCGCCCGTTCGAGCGCCTTAGACAACACGGGTGCATGTCGAATTGTTTCCAAAAACAACAAAATACAGCGTGTGTCAGGATCATCCACTAACACATCAACGATTTCGCCAACTGACAGATCACTTTCGTTCCCAACCGAAATGGATTTACTAAAACCAAAACCGCGGGCTGCTGCCCGAGCCAGTAAAGAACCCATCATCGAACCACTTTGCGAGACCAGACTTAAAGGCCCAGAAATCAAGCTTTCTGCTTCAAACACAGCATTGACCGACAAGATCATGCCGGTATTCAGATTGGCCAAACCAATACTATTGGGTCCGATGAGCCGAATACCGTGCTGTCTAGCTTTGGCTACCAACTCATTCTGAAGAACCATCCCTTCAGGGCCGCTTTCTGCAAACCCATCTGAGTAAATCGTCATGACCTTCACATCGGCTTGCGCACACAACTCAATTTGCTCTGCAACGTGAGCTTTGGGAACCATGACAAAGGCATGATCAATGGGCTCATTGACATCGGCAATACTGGCATAGGCTTTGTGACCCAACACCTCGTTTTGTGTCTTGTTAATGGGGTAGATCTTTGTTTGGCAACCATGCTTTTGCATAAAACGCATGGGTCTGGCGGTGTTTTTAGCGATATTGCCCGAGGCACCAATCAAGGCGACCGATTGTGGATTAAAGATGGCACGAGACAAATCAGTCTCAGTATTTTTTGTTGACATGATGACGAATGCGTAGCAATAAAAAGTAAATTTTGCGCATCAGACGAAGACTCTCAAAATGCGCAACCAAAAGTCTATTCAGAGTCTCAAGATCGCTTGCCGTCACTTGAGCACTCTGAAAGACTCAACAAATCACAGTGGCACGATACGCGTCACTCGCCCTTAAACGTGGGGGTACGTTTTTCTACAAAAGCGCTGACCGCTTCTTTGTGATCTTTGGTGCTGTACATCGCGGCCATGTGCGATCCGGCCATATCCAAGTGGGTACGGATGTCGATACGCTCACCTTGACGTACTGCCCGCTTGATCAATCTGATGGCAATAGGCGGCTGTGCGGCAATCTGCTGTGCAAGCTCGTAAGTTGCTGCCATCAAATCTTCATCATCGACCACACGGTTCACAATGCCAATGCGCTCGGCTTCTTCAGCACTCACCCAGCGAGCCGTCCACAGCAGCTCTAACGCTTTTGGTTTTCCCACCAATCGGGGCAGATACCAAGAACCACCATCACCGGCAAACAAACCGACCTTGACATAAGTTTCTGCAAACTTCGCACTACGAGCTGCAACTCGAAGATCGCCCATCAAGGCCATATCCATGCCGGCCCCAGTCGCCACACCATTGACGGCTACGATGACTGGCTTATCAATCTCTTCAAGCAAAAGCGGAATCTGATGCACAAAATCAGTCAAGAATGAGCGGCGTTGGTAGGCACTTTCTTCTGAGCGGTTTTTCATATTTCCAACGTCACCACCAGAACAAAACCCTTTGCCAGTACCCGTTAGCACAATGACGTAAATATCGTCACGATCTCTGCATTCACGCAGCGCGTCAGCCCAAGCCTTAAGCATTTCATGTGTAAACGCGTTATAACGGTCTGGTCGATTGAGACGAATCGTCGCGATACGGTCTTTGACTTCAAAAACTAATTGATCGGTCATGGTTTATTTACTCCCTCGTTAATTTAATTTTTCAAAGAACTTCTATTTTTACAATTACATTTTCTATCAATATTCTGTCTATCCTTTTGTCACACCTAAGATTCCCAAACGAGTCTGACATTCGGCGTGCATAGTCTCGTACAATGTCCACCGAGCCAATTCAATCCACCGTAATTTCATTAGAGAATGTCCATGACTCCCAAATCGGCCCCCGGTGTTGCTGCCGTGAACCGAGCTTTATCCATTTTGATGGCCTTTGAACATAGTATTGAAGGGCTCACAGTCGCTGAAATCAGTCAAATCACCGGGCTTTATCACAGCACGATCTTGCGTCTGAGTGAATCGCTCTTGAACTACGGCTTTCTGGTTCGCCTTGATGACGGTCGGTTTCGGTTGGGTTCCACTCCCATGTTTCTCGGTATGCTGTATCAATCCTCTTTTCGTCTCTGGGATTACGCGGCGCCGGTTTTACGCAAACTCGTTAATGACACGCGCGAAACTGCGGCTATTTATATTCGCGATGGCGACAGTCGTGTCTGTTTGCATCGCATGACACAACCCCGCGGTGTCTTAATGCATGTGCGCGAAGGCGAACGAGTCGAACTGGACAAAGGGGCTGCCGGAAAAGTTCTGCTCGCCTTCTCTGGTCAACCAGGCGAAATTTACGACAAAATCAGAAACGCTCACTACGCTCTCTCTATGGGAGAACGGGGCGGAGAAAGCATAGGCCTTGCATGCCCCGTTTTTGGTATCCAACAAAAAGTCCTTTGTAGCATTTCACTCGGCATGCCTATATTTCGCATGAATCGTCAGATTTTTGAAGCGTCATTACCACTCGTCATGCAGGCTGCAGCAACGCTCACTCAACAGCTCGGTGGTGACGCAACCGTCTTTGAACCACCCTACACACCACTTGAGGGCGTGACGCTCCCAGAAAAAACGAACAATCCCTAAAAACGCAGGCTATAGCGGTTTACTTTAATCCAAGCTAATGCTTTTGACTTCAGCAACTTTTGACCACTTCGTAATTTCTGCATCCACAAATGATTTGTATTCATCGGCCGTCATTGCACTGGCTTCTGATGCTTCATTTGCGAACACTTTCTTCATGTGATCAGTATGTGTAATCTCCACAATTTCTTTGTTGAAATAATCAACAATCTCTTTGGGTGTATTGGCTGGTGCGTATATTCCCCAGAAAATCTCAACTGAATAGTCAGGAACCGTCTGTGCGACTGTAGGCAAATCAGGGAAGAAAGAACTTGTTTCCAGCGTCGTAGCGGCCATCTGACGGATCCGTCCTGACTCCATTGCGCCACCGAGCGATGCGGGTGTCGTAATGATGATATCGATACGACCGCCCATCAAATCAGTCACAGCACCCGACATTCCTTTATACGGAATATGTGTCAAGGGGATGTCTGCCATATAGCTGAGTAGCTCAGCACTCAACTGACCAACGGAACCAATGCCAGAAGACGCGTAATTGACAACGCCTTTTTTGGCGGCTTCAATCAATTCAGGAACCGTCTTGTACGGCACCTCTGTGCTGGTCACCAACAGCATCGGACCACGTGCAACCATGGCAACTGGTTCAAACGAAGTTCTTGCGTCATAGGGCAACTTGCTATCGACCGCGGCACGTGTCACAAAAGAACTTGAGCTGAGCAACAAGGTTCCACCATCAGGTTTTGCGCGCGCAACGTCGTTGGATCCAATACTGCCACCTGCACCTGGTTTGTTTTCGACAATCACAGAGCGATTAATTTTTTTGCTCAATTGCTCTGCGATCGAACGTGCAAAAACGTCATTACTGCCGCCCGGTGTAAAAGGCACCACAATACGAATAGTTTCTGGTAGATGTGGTGTACTTTGCGCAAACGCAGGCACCGATGCCAGCATTCCTGCTGATGCAATCGACACAATGCCAATGCTTTTGAGGTTCATCCATGTTTTTTTCATATCAGTCTCCTTATGAATAGAGATGCTCTACCCGCGATGAAATCGCATAACTAAATGTTTTAAATCACACCTTCTTTTTTAAGTTCTGCCAACTGATTTTCATCCAAATTCAATAGACGTTTGTATATTTCTGAATTGTGTTCCCCAAGCTGAGGACTGGCAACCGTATCGACCTTGTCCGCGCCATGAATTCTGATCGGGCTAGTCGGTAAAACAATTCGCCCCAGAAGCGGCTCATCAAACCATTCGAGCGCGCCCCGCTCATGCATATGGGGATCCGACACCACCTCATCCAAGGTTCGAACAGGTGCAGCCGGAAAACCAAACTTTTTGCTCAAACCAAACAGCACCTCACGAGTATTTCGGCGTGTCCACTCTTCGACAATCTCATCTGTGAAATCAATGTTTTCAACTCTGGCTTTATTGGTCGAAAGACGCGGATCATCGGCTAAATCTTCTCGATCCATCGCTTTTAATATATTTTGCCAGTGATGCTCGGTCGCACACACAATCGCCAAGTGACCATCAGAGGCTTCGTACACGGTATAGGGTGCCAGCGCTAGGCCACCATGTCGATTCCCCACTCGCCCAGAAGGTTTACCCTGTTGGCGATACAGCAAACCAAGATTAGAAGCCAACGATGGATAAGCCGTTTCCTGCATAGAGACCTCCACCAAACGTCCGCGATTGGTGTGGCAGCGCTCAAATAAAGCAGTCACTATCCCAGCGTACAGGTGAGTTCCACTCAAAAAGTCCACCAGAGACGCACCACTTCTTAGAGGCGGACCGTCTGGCGTGCCGGTGACACTCATAATGCCCGAACTGGCTTGAATGGTGACATCCATCGCCAAATTATCTTTGTCCGGTCCACTAATCCCAAACCCCGTCCCAGTGCCATAAATCAGGCGTGGATTGATCTCGCGCAAAACAGACCAACCAACACCTAGACGATCCATGACGCCAGGCGAAAAGTTCTCAACAACCACATCAGCCTTTTTAACCATGTCCAAAAACATGGCTTTCCCTTTCTCGGTCTTCAGATTTAAAGTGAGACCTTTTTTATTGACGTTAAGCATCGCCATGGGAATGGATGCACCACCGCTGACTTTTGCGCGCAAACGTGTCGGCTCACCACCCACCGGTTCAATCTTAATCACTTCCGCACCGGCCTTGGCCATTAGGAATGTCGCATAAGGTCCCTGATAGACCTGCGTCAAATCGAGAACCACCACATTCGCTAAGGGCTTATTATCAGAGGCCCGTCGGTGATCTATCTCAGCCACATCATGTCTCCTCACACAGTTTTTTTATGTTTTGTTATCCGAGTGTTTTCAGATACCGTCTTGCCAACGTCATTCGGTGTACTTCGGATGGGCCTTCGTAAACTCGCATGACTCGGACTCGTTGCGCCATCAGATGGAGTGGCAATTCTTTTGTCACGCCCATTGCTCCAAAAGCTTGCATCGCATGATCCAGAATTTCACTAGCCATTTCAGTTGCAAACACCTTGATCATGGAAGCCTCGTTACGAATATCTTCACCAGCATCCTGTTTACGCGCTGCATCTTCAACCATGAGACGACAAGCATGCATTTTGATCCGTGCATCGGCAATCCACCATTGCACAGCCTGGCGGTTTGCCAGTGTTTCACCAAAAGTGACACGTTGTTTCGCATGTTCTGCAAACATTTCTAGAGCACGGCGTGACATTCCGAGGCACCAAGCTCCAATTTGAAGACGTCTGACATTCAAACGCAACTGCATAGGTGCAAAGCCAGACCCAACCTCACCAAGAATGTTTTCTGCTGGAATTCTGCAGTTCTCAAAAGCCACCTCGTATGTGCGGTGCCCTGCCAACATTGGAATTTCCCGCAAAATCTCAAAACCGGGCGTGCCGTTTTCAACGATAAATGCTGTAATGCCTTCGTGTCGCTTTCCGTTACCAACACGTGCCATCACAATCGTGAAATTGGCATATGAAACTCGGCTAATCCAAATCTTACGGCCGTTAATGACCCATTCATCACCATCTTTTTCAGCACGAGTCAGCATTCCAGTTGGATCACCACCTGCATTGGGCTCTGAAATTGCAATCGCAGACTTTGCAGTTCCCGCTGCATAGGGTTCCAAATATTTTTTGCGCTGCTCTGGTGTGGCAATTGCAAGCATCATATGCATATTGGGTGAATCGGGTGGAAATGTGAACGGTGTCACTGTACGACCCAGCTCTTCATTAATGGCAACCAGAGGGACTGCCGGCAAATTCACGCCACCAAGCTCTTCCGGTGCATCCAGTGCCCAAAGCCCAAGCTCTTTACATTTATCGAACAATGACTTTTCTTCTTCCGGAAGAAGCCTTAATGGTTCACCACGTATTTCACGCTCAAGAACAGCCGTCTCCAGCGGCATCAATTCTTGATCCACAAACTTAGTCACCAATTCGTGGATCATTCGATATTCTTGCGTCAAATCCTCTGTTGCGTCCTGCGTCTGCATGAAGTTCTCCTTGCGAGTTGTCTTGTTTTATATCGGTTCTAAGGCACCGACCGGCCGCATAATTATCTTATTTATAGGGCGCTTAACCCAGCTAACTCAAGCATTAAGACTGTAGTCTACATCTAAAATAGACACGATGTCTATTTTAGATGTAGACTATGCTCATAATTAAATTCAAATGCAGCGTAAGTCCGTTTGGCGTACCGCGATGTGTACACGAACACCTCAGATTCAGAACACAAAGCTTCGCCAAACAAACACAACATCCTTAAACCCGAAGATCGTGATCAATCACTGCCAGGAGACAAAAATGGGACAGCTCGACACTCAGTCTGAAGTCACGCAACCCTTAAAAATCTCACTCACTCAAGACCTTGCACGTTGGGCCAGTGAGTTACAGTTCAAAGACTTGCCAGACGATGTCATCCATCAAGTCAAACGGCTCGTTCTAGACTATTACTGCGCAGTCATTGCAGGATCTACCACATCCACAAGCCGAGTGGTTCGGGAATATTTCTGTGAATCAGAAGCATCCGGCATAGCAAGTATCGTGGGCACACCTTTTGGCATTTCTGCCGCAAATGCAGCTTTCGTCAACGGGACAGCCGCCCACGGCATGGAGCTTGATGATGGATACACGCCAGGGTCTTACCATCCCGGTGCGGCTTGTATTCCGGCCATTATGGCCGTCGCAGAGACCTATCAGTCTGACTATCAGGATGTTGTTCTTGCAATTGTTGTTTCGTACGAGATCAGTTGTCGCCTTGCCAGAGCCGGCCATCCACATACCTGGAAGAACGGTTTTCATAACACTGGCATTAATGGCGTCTTGGGTGCAGCAGCCGGCGTGGGGAAATTACTTCAATTAGATACAAAAAAAATGACTTGGGCTTTAGGCATGGCTGGTTCATTCTCCAGCGGATTGTTCGAATTTTTGGGCGAAGGCGCAGAAATTAAACGTATCCATCCTGGAAAAACCGCGCGCGATGGCGTCATCGTTGCTGAACTAGCCAAACGAGGCATCGATGGCCCAAGAACAGGATTGGAAGGTCGCAATGGTTACTTCAAGGCTTATGCAAATGCGAAGGCCGATATGGCTTCTGTGATGGATGGACTGGGTTCAACATGGGAGCTTTTACAAACCTACGTCAAACCCTATCCATGCTGTCGCCATTTGCATGCACCGATTGATGGCATTTTGGCGCTCAAGACTCAGGACACAATCGATCTGGCGAATATCACTCGGATTCTCATCGAAACGCATCAAGTTGCGGCGCGTCACGCACATACCACACATGAAACAATACTGGATGCGCAAATGTCGATTCCATTTGCCGTGGCAACCGCCCTGCTTCACGATCAAGTCGGACTGGAAGCATTCAGTCATGCGGCAAGACACCATCCAAACATGGCTGATCTGATTTCTAAAGTCGAGGTCGAAATTACAGATGACATGCAGCGCGCCTATCCGAAACAGCGGCCGGCGAACATCATTATTGAATTCAAGGATGGAAGTCGTTTGACGAAGCTCGTGCCACAGCCTTACGGCGAACCTGATCACCCACTCGACGACTCAGCTTTAACGAGCAAATTCCACGCTATTTGCGACACCTTAATTGGTCAAGAGCGCGTCAATAACATTGCAAAAGCTTGCTGGGATTTGGATTTCCCGGAGATTTTCAAACTCACAAAACTAAAACCTGAAGAGGTGAAAGAAGCGCAGCTTTAATTCTTTTTTATACGAATACAAGAACAAACATCGATTTAGTAGAACGCAGACGGCGCTCACAAATGCCTTCTGTTAAAAACAGATAAAAAACTGTAGGGAGAGAGACATGCGACAGCCAATCGGTTTATCACACAAAACAAATCGTAATGCACAGCTCGCCAATTTCATCACTGGCAAGAAACTGGTTATGGCACCAGGTTGCTTTGATTGTTTGACAGCCAAACTGATTGAAAAGTCCGGTTTTAACATTGCGTACATCACAGGATCTGGCGTTTCGATGAGTGCGTTGGGTGCGCCTGACATGGGCGTCATTTCATTTTCTGAAGTCGTTGAACGGGCATACCGAATTGCCGATTCGGTCAGCATTCCTGTCATTTGTGATGCAGATACCGGTTATGGCGGCCCAATCAATATTATTCGAACAGTCCGAGAGTTTGAGCGGGCTGGTGTGAGTGCTATTCAAATTGAAGATCAAGCATGGCCTAAAAAGTGTGGACATGAACCAGGACGCAAACTGGTTGAGCCCGATGAAATGATCAATCGAATTAAAGCCGCAGTGGATACTCGCTTAGATGATAATTTTTTAATTATCGCCCGAACCGATGCACGAACATCTTTAGGACTTGAAGCCGCCATTGAAAGAGCACAACTCTATTCCGAAGCGGGCGCAGACGTTTTATTTGTTGAATCGCCAGAAAGTGAGATAGAAATGCAACAAATTAATAAGATGTTGGCAACTCCCACTTTGGCTAACTTGGTGGAAGGAGGACGCACGCCAATTCTTAATGCCAAAAGACTCGAAGAAATTGGATACCGTCTGGCAATTTACCCAAACTCTTTAACTCGTTTAATTGCTTTTCAGTCGCTCGCTATGCTGCGCGCGCTCCAAGAGAACGGCACAACAAAAAATATGGCAGATCAAATGCTAAACCATCGCGAACTATGGGATCTTTTTGATTACCCAGAATGGGTCGCACTGGAGGAAAAATACGTCAGTCAATAATTTCAATCAAACAGGATACGAAGAGATCCACATTTAAACAAAGGAACTGGAGATATGAAGACACAAAGTCTGGTCAAAAACCTAATGAGTTTCACTGGTGTGCTAGGAACCGCTGCAGCTATCAGCCTAACGCTTTCATTCAGTAATGCACACGCACAAGACAAACAGCTTGCCATTGGTGCAACAAGCCAGGCTTCATCCTTATATGCCTACCACGTTGCACTTGCGCAAGTGTTAAATGAGAAACTACCTAATATAAACTTCAGTGTCGTAGAAACTGGAGGTGGCTTGGACAACTCACGTCGTTTGCAACAAAAACAGGTCGACCTTGGCATGATGGCAGAGCCTGATGTCTATGAATATTACAAAGGACTCGGCCCCTTTGAAGGGAAAGCAAACCCAGATCTCCGTACACTCTGGCTCACAACGCCACTAGCCTACTTGTCTGTTGTCGGCGCTGACACGGGCATCGAATCAATTTCCGATCTCAATGGCAAAGAGTTCAATGGCGGGGGTCGCGGCTCAGGCACTGAGCGTGCAACATTCGAAGCATTTGGTGCCTTAGGCGTGAAGCCTGATTGGTTTCGCACAGGCATGGGGGACGCTGTCACAGCGTTTAAAGACCGACGAGTTGTTGGTTTTTCGAAGGCAGGCCCGCCAGACTCTCCGGACAGCGCGATTCTTGATGCTCAAACAGCCAGACCCGTCAAAATCCTAGACTGGACCGATGAAGAGATCGCCAAAGTACAACAAGAATATCCGCATTTCGATTTCATGAAAGTCAAAGACACGCCTTATGGCACCGGACCAATGACATTGCGAGTCGTATTTCTGACCTGGGGCGCGACAACGGACATGTCCGAGAACGATGCATACGATATTTTTAAAACTGTCGTTGAAAACGTGGACAAAGTGGCTGAATCCTATCCTGCTGTAAAAGGTTTGGATATCGTGGCACAGACACTTGAACGAGCGCAAACACCACTACACCCTGGTGTTGTTAAATACTTGAAAGAACAAGGCAAAGAAATTCCAGATCGTCTGATGCCTCCAGAGCTCAAAAAATAACTCTGTCAACATTCAAAATTCTTTCTACTTGCACACAGTCAGCCTGCAATCCATCACAGGCTGACTGTGTACCTCGTTTTTACTATCCCTTGCCAACTATTCTCCAAGGATCAGCAAGTGACAATCACTGAATCTTCGACCCATGACAAAAAACATGGTGGACGCATTCGAACTACCCTCATTGTGAGTCTGAGCATCATTCTGGTGTTCTTTCACCTTTACACCAGTGCATTCGGATCACTCCCTGATTTAATACAACGTTCCCTACATGTCGGTGGCACACTCATGCTGGCATTTTGTCTGTATGGACTGCGTAGACCCATGACACGTGATGAGCCTATGGCCTGGTATGACCTGATCTCCATCGCAATTGTATTTGCATTTACAGCAAATATCCTAATCGGTTACGACAGAATCATGGATTTTGTCTTTGAAATGACAGACTTAGATTTCATTTTTGGGATCCTTGCTGTCGCGCTGATTCTTGAGGGCTGTCGACGCGTTATTGGCTGGACAATTCCAATCCTAGGTCTGTTGGGATTAGGTTATGCGCTCGGTGGACCCTATTTGCCAGATTCTCTTGCACACCGAGGGCTAGACCCAAGGTTTGCGATTGAAGTTTTATATATGTCAACGCGCGGCCTTTATGGCATGGTGACTGGAATTTCTGCAACTGTCATTTCAATTTTTGTTATTTTTGGCGCCATGTTGCTACGCACGGGTGCCGGACAAACCTTCATGGATCTGGCCACTGTGTTGGGCGGCCGTTCTGTCGGCGGCGGAGCCAAAGTTGCCACTATTTCTAGCGCCCTATTCGGCAGTGTCTCAGGTTCTGCGGCTGCAAACGTTGCAACCACCGGTGCTTTCACCATTCCACTTATGAAGCGGCTCGGATATCGGCCTGAGTTTGCCGCAGCTGTTGAATCTGTGGCATCAACAGGTGGACAAATCATGCCACCTGTCATGGGCGCAGGCGCATTTATCATGGCAGAGCTTTTGGGCATTTCGTATTTCAGCATCATGATTGCCGCCATCATTCCAGCTCTCTTGTATTTTCTAGGGTGCCTAGCAGGCATACATTTTGAGGCAAGCCGCCTAGGCTACAAACCTGTCGCATCAGAATTACTACCAAAGATTCGGGAAGTACTGACGATCAGACGGGCAGGACCTGTTTTTACATCCATGTTTTTACTGGTTGCTCTGCTTATCAATGGTTACTCCGCAGGCATGGCAGCCTTCTGGGCAACCATGGTTCTGATCGTTTTATACGTCTTAGGCACGCGCAGCCTATCCGATTTTAAAGATCGTATGCATAACCTCTATCTGGGATTCATTGATGCGGGTATAGGACTTGTGGCTATTTCAGTTTTGATCGCTGGCGCACAAATCTTGCTTGCCATGATCAGCACGACCGGTCTGGGGGTCACATTCACATCTGGAATCATTTCTTTGGGTGAAAGTCATCTTCTGATGTCACTCTTACTAGCCATGCTGGTTGCCATGATTCTTGGTACCGGACTGCCGACTGCAGCTGCCTATTTGCTCGCTGCAGCTGTTGTCGCACCGGCATTGATCAAATTAGGTGTTGAGCCTATCAGTGCTCATATGTTTATTTTTTATTTCAGCATCATGGCTGGACTTACACCACCTTTATGCGCAACTGTATTTATCGGTGCATCCATGGCGCAGGCAAAATGGTTCGATACCAGTCTGGTCGCGATGAGATTAGCGCTCGTCGCTTTTCTCGTACCGTACGCCTTTATCTATCACCCAGAAATCCTTTTGATCGGCGATACATGGCACATCATCCTCTACTCCTGTGCTGTGACATTATCTGTGATTGCAATCGCGGGTTCGATGGCTGGATTTTTTATCACTAACCTCAATAAATCAGAACGTCTGATTCTGGGTATTTCAGCCGCTGCACTGGTTGGGCCTGGCTTTCAAATACCATTAATCGGTGCAGTTCTCTTGGTTTTTAGTTTTCTATGGATCAAACGTAAGTCTCTTCGAGAAACTGCCTCAGTCTCCTATTGAGACTCAGCGATTTTTACAATAACACTCTACGGTATTTAAAATGATTGAAATTCACGGTAAACAAGTACGTCAGACGTTAGACGAGATCCTCGATCCAAAAACAACAGCTATTGTTGCAATCGATATTCAAAATGATTTTATTGAACCTGACGGCGTCTTCGCCCAAGCCGGTCGTGATATCAGTTTAGCGAAGGCCAATCTACCGAATATGGTCAAACTGATTAATGCCGCACAAAAAGCAAACATGCTGACGATTTTTGTGCGCCAACTCACGATGCCCAACGGTATCGGAGACAGTCCAGCGTGGTTGCGACTCAAAGTTCGGGACGGCAAAAGTCCTGATTACACCCTGCCTGGCACTTGGGGTGCAGAATTTTGCGCTGGACTCAAACCAGCTCCACATGACCCTGTGATCAATAAATTTCGGCCAGATGCTTTTCATCAAACCAACCTGAATTTGGTTTTATCGTCCAACAACATTGAAACGGTTGTTTATGTTGGGGTCAACACCGAAGGCTGCGTAGAATCAACCGTTCGAAGCAGTGCTCACCATGACTACTACACAGTTGTTGCAGAAGATGGCGTGGCCAGTAGCAATGTTGCCTATCACGATGCATCACTGGCGCTGATGAGAAACAGGTTTTTGGTCGCATCTACTCAAGAAATCATGTCGCACCTCGGTCTCTGAACAACCTCAGCTGAACACACAAAAACCGTTACAAAAAACTTACTCAAATCTACTCACCGTACATTTGATGTTCTCTTCCTACTTCATCGTCAACACCTAGCGGTATACAACCGCTAGGATTTACTTCAACTCCATAGGCTGACACGGAATAACTTTCCGCCTATTGACGCATTAAATTGTCGTCAACACTGTCTCTGCATAGCGCAGAATATTTTTTGCGGCATTGAGGTCACGGTCATGCATCACACCGCAAGCCTGACATTGCCAACTACGTATCTTTAAAGTCAAGTCATGGCAGATTTCTCCACATCCTGAGCATGTTTTGCTACTGGGGAAGAATCGGCCCACGGACTTCACGACTTTGCCGGATTGGTCGGCTTTGTAGAGGAGTTGGCGTTTAAATTCATGAAAGCCGACATCAGCAATCGCTCTGGCCAATTTGCGATTTTTCATCATGCCTTGGACGTTTAAATCCTCAATGCAAATTTCATCATACTTGCGCACCAAATCGGTCGTGATTTGATGCAAGAAATCCTGACGAGCGTTGGAAACTTGGTTGTGTAACGTACCTAACTTGGTTTTCGCTTTGGCACGATGACGACTACCGATTTGTTGACGGCTCAATGCTTGATTCGCTCTCCTTAATCGGGACAATTTATTTTGCAAAGCTTTGAGTGGCGCTTTGACCTCACCATTGGATAACGTGGCTAGATTCAAAATCCCTAAATCAATTCCGATGGATTGACCTGTCTTAGGCGAAATCGGTAGGGGCTCTGACAATTCAACCGAAATGCTCACGAACCATTTGACACCTCGCCTAAACACTTTGGCGGATAAGATCTTGCCGTTAAAACGCAATCTCTCTCGCATGCTAACAAAGCCAAGCTTGGGAATCTTGATTCGTTTTTCTTCCACGTGAAATTAATCGTTGGACAACGAGAATCGATCATCGACACCTTTCTTTCTAAATCTTGGATATTTGCCCTGTCCGGCAAAGAAACGCTTAAAGGCACCCCCAGCTGTATGATCGCAAGTTGTGGAGCACATTTTGTGACCTCGAGCATGAATGGAAACTGTTCACGCTTAATTGCATTGAGCTGCCTGCGTAATTTCCCCTGCGAAGGCGCATTGAGTTTCTTTTGATCGACTTGAATGTCTTGCGCTAGACATTCATTTCGATAGTCTTTGTCCGCTTGAAATTGCCTTTGCCATTCCGAGAGTGCCCAGTTGTACGATAAACGAGCAATGCCACATGCTTTGGAGAAGTGGGTGGCCTGTACGTTGTTTGGACGTAGTTCAATTGTGTGTCCTCGTATCGTTCGGCTCATGACGTGTCAATGCCTACCTACATTCATTTTGGGCCTTTCTTGCAAGGACTGTCGGACAGCTGAAGGAGAAACACAGTCGAAATTCCCAACCCATCCTGCTCCAACGATTCCCTAGGTCTTTTAATCAATCTTGATGAGTTCAATTACCGTAAACTAAATAATACTTTATTGCATATGAAAATCATTCTATCTGCGAAGGTTGCCAAGTTGACTGCTACCTACAAAAGCTCTGCTCTGTGAGAACTGGACGCATAGCGCTGTGATGCATGTAGAATCACGTGAAACTCTCCTTGTAAGAGCAGAGTTAACACGTAACGGCGACCATATTAGGGTGATCTTGTCGTTACATGGTTGTCTATGAATCTATTCATCTGAGTACGTATGCGTAGATTCGGGTAGATTTAAGCTAACAGTTACTAACCCTCTGAAGCTTGATTGTCATTCACAAACGTCTCCACAACGGCAATGTCGTCTTGGTCAAACCTGAATCACTGATGAGTCAGCAACGGCAGTTTGGCCTCTTTCACGACATGTTTTGCAATACTAAGCTCCTCATGGACCGCTTTGGTCAATTCTTCTGCTGTCATTGGTGCTGCATCTAGAAATGCGGTTTCAAACTGTTTCTGAACTTTGGGTTGAGCTAATGATTGATTCAATGCAGCTGCCAGTTTTTGTACAACTGGTGCCGGAATACCAGCCGGTGCAAACAAACCATTCCAGATATACATGTCAAACTCTTCCATCCCTGCTGTTTTGGAGACGGCAGGGATTTGGCGAGACTTCGTAATCGGTGTTTCGCGCGTTGTCGCGATTGCACGCGCCTTGTCACCATCTTGTAATGGATATGTCACAGAAGGTGCGATCAGTGCAAGATCGATACGTCCGGAACTGAGATCACTCACGACAGTTGCTGCCCCCTTATAGGGGATCTGGGTGATATCCATCTTTCCAAGCAGATTCAGCCATTCCACTGCAATCTCATTTGAAAAACCGACTCGAGCTGCATTCAGCTTACCTGGGTTTTTTCGAGAATAATCAATCAGATCTTCCATCGATTTAATTGGACTATCCATGGCGACTGTCAGCAGGTGCGGGTAGCCAGACAAGCCACCGATCGGTACAAAATCTTTGTCAAAGTCATAATCGACCAATGTATACCGAGCTGGACCTAATGTAAAAAATGCATTTGCAGCGAGCAAAATTGTATAGCCATCAGGCTGTGCTGCCATCATATCTTTGGCTGCAACAAGGCCACTTGCACCTGGTTTATTCACGACAACAACGGGTTGCCCAAGCTCTTTACCCATTTCTTCGGCAATGACCCGTGCAGCATTATCTGTTGGTCCTCCCGCTGAATAGCCTACAAGCAAATTGATCGGCCGATTGGGAAATTCCGCCTGTGCATAAGCTGACGCAGGCACTACCATCACCATGCCGATCAAACTTAAGGTTGCTGCAATCTGTTTAGTTTTTTGTTTGTGATTCATTATTGTCTCCCTCCATGATTGGACGTTTAAATCATTCTGAACTCTTCAGCACTCGACTTCTGCACCAGAAACCCAACATCAAAATCTGAATAATTTTCTTTCATAACAAAGCCAATTTTTAATTATTGTTCGCTCAGCATACTGTAAAGAAACACCTTTCAGAGAGAATTTCATGTATATTCAAACAAATTCATATCGGCATTATGATTTTTTGATAACGAAACCAAACATCCCCAAACGCAACAAAGCATCAGCTTATGCTAAAGATCAATGCGCTGAAGAAACAATCTCACAAGAGGTAAAACGATGGATGTAATTGTAGAAAGGCAATGGCAGCGTGATGTGTATGATTTACTTCGCTCAAACGGAGTTACACAGTTTGCCTATGTCCCTGACGCAGGGCACATCGGACTCATTAATAGTGCCCTAAATGACGAGCATGCTCATGCTGTATCACTCACCACGGAAGAAGAAGGCATAGGCTTACTGGCAGGTGCAGATCTGGGCGGTACGCGAGGCGTGTTACTCATGCAAAGCAGTGGCGTAGGCAATTGTGCCAATCTCTTATCTTTAGTTTCACTAGGTCGATTTCCATTTCTGACCTTAGTCAGCATGCGGGGCGACTTTGGCGAAGGTAACCCATGGCAATACCCAGCTGGAAAGGCCGTTGAACCGATTTTTCATGCGATGGGCGTTAAAACTATTCGCGCAGATTGTGAGAATGAAGTCTCCAGCATTGTCGATGCAGCCATCACTCAAGCATTTCAGGGTGGCTGCCCTACCGCTGTTTTACTGACACAACGACTGTTGGGCGCCAAAGCTTTTTAAATAAGCTTTTTAAATAACGAAAAGAGATCATGATGACAATTAAATACGAATTAGACCGTCGTGAGATTGTGCCTGCTTTAATTGGAAATCCCGATGATTTTCTGTTTATAACTGGCTTGGGTGGTACATCTCGAGACATTAGCGCACTCACTAAAGATGGACCAAACCTATATGCTTTAGGTGGCGCCATGGGCGCTGCACTTTCCACAGGTCTTGGACTTGCTCTAGCCCAACCCACACGACAAGTCATGGTTGTCACCGGCGATGGAGAACTGTTAATGGGCATGGGGACACTGGCAACAATCGCCGTTCTAAATCCACCCAACCTGAGTGTTCTCTGCGTTGATAATGGTCATTATCTTGAGACAGGCGGTCAAGTCGCACACACTGGGCGAGGAACCGATCTGGAAATGATTGCCCGTGGAGCGGGATTCAATAAAACTGCAGTGGTTTCCAAACAGTCAGAAATGTCACATGGACAAGCAGTCTTACATGACAAAGATGATGTGAGTTTTGTGCTTGTGCGGGTTCGTCCAACCGAGCCTCCCATATTCAAACGAAATATGGATGCGAGTCAAGCACGGCTGCGTATGAAAGCTTTTCTGACCTAATTCAGTGACAATGTAGGATACTGTCTGATATGGTCGCGCCAAACTCAAATAAAGCTGACCGATCCGTTCAAGCCGTTGAACGGACTGTCGCAATACTCGATGCATTTCTCAAAACCGAAAGCCCTTTATCGCTCGGCGAGTTGGCAGAGCAAAGCAAATTATTTAAAAGTGTCGTTTCTCGTTATCTACTCACTCTAGTTCCTAGAGGCTATATCAATATACGTTCTGACGGGCGCTATGAGCCTGGCCCAAAACTGTATGAACTGGGCTGTCGTTTCGCTAACAACCAGGACTTAAGCCAGCTCATATTGCCCACTCTTGAGGCACTAGTGGATCAAACCCAAGAGAGTGCAAGTTTTTATATTCGTGATGGCGAATCAAGAATCTGTCTATTTCGAAAAGACTCACCGCATCCGATCAAGGCAAGCATCGCACCCGGAACTCGGATGCCTCTGGATGACAGCGCCACAGCTCAGGTTTTACGTACTTTTAAAACCCAATCTGTGACATCATGGGATATACAGTCTTGCATTTTTGTGTCTTCGTTCGCACTGAACGACATCACAAAAAAATTACTACCGACTGTGTCTGTCTCTGCACCACTCTGTTATCGTGATGGATCATTTGCAGGTGCACTGACAATTTCGGGTCCACCCATTCGATTTGAGCCTTCAAATCCTTCAGTGCAGCAGCTTTTAATCAAAGTTGCGCAAGAGCTGTCAGCTCAACTGATCAGCCCTTAGCCCAGGTGACGGCTTGTTTCTTTATTTAAAACAGCCAAGCTACGGAACTGACTACTGAAGCATATTCGGCAACCACGTCGCCAAAGAAGGAAACATAATTAGTAACGCCACCATAAACATACTGCAAAGAATGTATGGAATCGCAGCAATATAGATTTCTTTCATCGACGTGCCTGCAGGCGCAACACCTTTCATCACAAACAACAGTAAGCCAAATGGTGGCGTGGTGAAGCTAATTTCAAGTGATAACAACACAACCACACCAAACCAGATAGGATCAAACCCCAGTTTGGCTGCTAATGGGAAGAAAAATGGCACAGTCAACATCATGATGGAAATCTGTTCCATGAACGTTCCCAGCACGATCAGTACAGCAAAGATGGCCAATAGCATCAAAACGGGGGATAAATCAAAACTAGTCGCCCAGCTAATTAATCCACTTGAGCCGCCCGAAAACGCTAACAACTGACTAAAAGTGGCCGATCCCAGGACGATCATGAACGCCATCAACGTCACTTTCAACGCACCTTCAATCGATGCGAAAAAAGCTTTCCATGTCATGCAGCGATATAAAAAAGCCAAACTAACGACACCTAACGCGCCGAATGCGGCTGATTCTGAAGGTGTGGCCCAACCAAACATCAACATCACCACGACCACCGCCATCACGGCAACCATCGGCAGCACATCTCTCAAAAAAATAAAGACTTTTTTGAGAGATGCAACCCTAGGGACTCCATAGACAGGCGCCGCTTGAGGATCAAGGCGAGTCTGCACCCAAATCAAGACAATGTAGAGCCCGGCCAATACAAAACCAGGCACCACCCCTGCCACCAACAATGCCCCCACATCAATTTTGGCCAACGTCGCCAAAAGTACTGCCAGCGCAGATGGCGGGATAATGATCGCCAAACCACCCGTCCCCATGATGGGACCAATTGACATATGCTTTTTATAGCCGCGCTTAACCATTTCTGGCACCAGCACTGAACCGAGTAAAGCGGTCGATCCCATGGACGAACCACTGACCGTGGCAAACCCAGTCCCGCCGACGACGGTGACATAGGAAAGTCGTCCGGGAACTTGCCCCATCAAGACATCAACTGCACCAAACATGCGCATGCCCAATCCCGTACGGAAGAACAACTCTCCCATCAGCAAAAACAAAGGGATCGGTACTAGACTAAAACTTGATAAAGCTCCAAAGCCGTTGTTGAGTACCTGAATAATGCCATTGGAGCCTCCCATAAAAACCCAGGCACCGATTAGATTTGCGGATAAAAACGAAAATGCAATCGGCATTCCGATCAGCATAAAAATAATGATGAGCCCAAGCAGAAAGCCTAGAGCAAAGTACCATTCCATCATTCTGCGAGCCCCACTTCACCTGTGTGTAGAATTTCACGTCCAACCACAAACTTCATAAATTCGATAGCCATCAACCCAAAGCACACTGGGAATGTGATGGTCAATAACCAGGTCGGAAAAAAATAAGCCCGCACATCCAAATCGTTGCGAGTAAGGTTCATCTGCACTAGGTCAAACCCTTTCATGGCCATAACCAAACAGACAATCACACACAAGAGGCTTACAAAGCGGCTAAAGATATTCAGAATCGGTTTGGGCAAAGCGGCTGTCAGCAACTCAATATAGACATGACCGCGCTTACGAACAAGCCACGGCGCGCCCAACAAAGTCAAATAAAACATGCCATACTCAGTCGACAAGAACAGCCAAGCAGTCGGCTGAAAACCCAAGTTTCTCTGCATAACTGAAATGATGACGGCGATTCCCAGCCAGACAAGTAATGCGCCGGATATAACAGCTAGACCTGTCACTAGAACGTTATAGGCTTTCACGACTGCATGCATGCGCAATTTCCTGAAAAAGCAGCCAAAGATTCATGACACGAGCCTCGGCATTTCTGACAAACCTCCATCAAAAATGCCGAAGTCGTACAACTTAAAACAATTTATGGGCGATTAAATTTCTCAATCAGGATGTCGTAGTTTTCTAGTCCGCCTGGTTGCTTTTCCATGAGAGGGCGCATCCGATTCCACGTTGCTTCGCGCGCACCCTTGGCATATTTCTCCGCGGCTGGACCCTGCAAATCAATCACTTTCATGCCGTTTGCATCTAAAGCTGCCAGCTCTTCCTTGGATTGTTCCGCAAATTTCGCAGCACTATCACGTTCGTGTTCAATGGCCACTTCTTGCAAAATTTTCTTGGCGGGTTCACTCAGCTTGTTCCAGCGATCAAGGTTCACAATCACGCCCATGTCGGTGGAGAAAAACGCTGGATTGATCCGATATTTCACAAACCGATCCCAATTCAGATCTTTCAATCCGATCTGGGTCCAGCCGGTTGCATTCACAACGCCACGCTCCAGCGCTGCATAAACTTCAGGCGTCGGTATGCTGATTGGCTCCGCACCCAGCACGTCCCGGAAAAACGCGTCATAAACCGGATTACTACGCAGACGCACACCGTCAATCAACAAGTTCCCTTCAGCATCCAACTTGGGTTCGTTGATGGTGTAAAGGTTGTATTTCACGCCGCTGTCAAACCAGCCCAAATGATAGACACCCATTTTGTCCTGGTGAATCTTGTTCATCAGATCCATGCCACCATTTTCTCGAGCATAACGCGCATCTGTATTGGAAGCCACCATGACGTCACGCTCTGGAACCGTACCACCATAAAAGCTCGCGGCCGTGTACGCCATATCGACCACACCATTACGAACCGCATCGGGTTGTTGTGGTAAACCAATTACTTCTGGGCCGCCGCGAACCTGAATCTGAACCACACCCTCACCGCGCTTATTGACCTTGTCAACAAATTCTAAAAAACTCTGTGTATACACAAGGTTCGGTGGGAAAGCATGCACGGCCGTCACCGTTTCAACCGCCAAAACTGGTGATGACACCAGTGCTGCCATCACCGTCATTGCACTGAACAAAGATTTTTTCATTGTGTTCTCCTCACTTCGCAAATTGGCACTTTCGGCCTAAGATAATTGATACAGCTCTCACCTAGATCGTGACTGATCATACGTCAGACTAACACTGAAATATTGACAAACTGAATATTATTTAAATGTACTTCTTTTATAACAGACTATCAGCATAAATATATGCCTGTACGGCACTTTCTTTTACAACGAAACTTCGTCCACCCCTTCAACTTTAGGTTGCCAATATCGAGAGTCGGATGCGCCGGCTCGGCCTAGGTCAACATGGATCTGATATCGATCTGGACGATATAACGCATCTAAATGCTCAACACCTCGACCTTCTTTGTCATACACAACTCGTTGCAAGGCGATCAAGGGCGCACCAACTGGAACATCCAAAGCTCTGGCAACTTCTTCTGTTGCCAAGGTGGCAGAAATCGTCTGCGTTGCGTGATCCACTTTGACACCGCTGCGCTCTAACAACATGAATAAAGACGTTGTTGCAAGCGCCTGCTCATCATAATTTTTTGCAATATTGGCAGGCACATGCGTCATGAGGTAAGAGAATGCTAGGCCTTGCATACTACGTACACGAACCGAATATTGCACCCTTTCGCCAACCGATAAATTCATCCGTTTTGCGATGGCCGCTGAAGCGGGTCGATAGGCAAACTCCAACAGTTCAATGCTGGACTCTTCGCTCATACGCACAAAGTTTGGCAGCAGGTTGGAGACATCAGCCGTAATTCGGGACGCCTCTGGCAATCGCTCTCGCACCACGGTCCCCACCCCGGGGCGGCGACTCACTAAACCTTCCTGCGCCAATTCCGCCAACGCTCGGCGCACAGTGATTCTTGAAACCTGATGCGTTTGCGCGAGAGCCAACTCGCCAGGCAATCGCGCACCCGGTGCCAATAATCCCCGTTCAATCGCATCTTTCAAGAGCAAGTAAACACGATGATATTTAGTACTGATCACAATTTCATTTCTACGTGGTTAAGGTTAATTGTTCTGCTATAGTTTGTACTATAAATACTACATTTAAATGCTTGCAATGCGCCACAAATATTGATCGACCTGATTCAAAAGGAGTCTTTTCAATGCCTATTCTCAATGTTTCCTTACTAGAAGGCTATGCACCACATACACGACAAGCCCTTGGCCAAGCATTAACCAAAGCGGTGCAGCAAGTCATTGATGCCCATCCTGACGCTATCGTAGTCTGCTTCAATGAAATTGGCGAACACAATTACTATCGGGGCGGTCAAAGCCGTCGAGCAGGTGCAGCCCGAACGGCACCCGCCGACATCGTGAAAGATTTCCTTCTGGCCATGCAAGCACGCGATCTCCAAAAAGCCAACACGTATTTGGCGTCAGGATTCACCATGACCTTCCCTGGCAGCGAACCCATGACAACACTGGCTGAACTTGTCGAGTTCTCAAAGGATCGCTACCGTTTTGTTAAAAAGAATTTCGAATCGTTTGACACCGCTTGGCAAGACGATTTAGCCATTGTCTACTGCCACGGCACGCTTTATGGCGAAGCATTAGACGGCTCTTCTTTTGAGGGTATTCGTTTCATGGATCGTTTTGAGGTGCGCGGTTCGCAACTCACCAAACAACAAGTCTGGAACGATCTCGCCCTCTTTCTCGACTCTCCCAAAACAAAATAACCATCACGTTCAGTTGAACGACGATTACATCAGTACCTCATAAAAAAAGGCAGCCCACCATGATCCTTGAAACAAAAAAAATGCCCACCATTCAGGAACAAATACAAACCGATTTGTGTCTCGCCCCCGGTGTTTACGATGCACTTTCTGCGCGCATGGCACAGCAGGCCGGATTCGAAACCGTTTACTTGTCAGGTGCAAGCGTGGCCTATACACGCCTGGGCGGACCCGACATTGGTTTATTAGGCTTAACTGAAGTTGCCGACGTATTGCGCTATATCAGTGAGCAAACCGATGTCAACGTCATTGTGGATGCGGACACAGGTTTTGGTAATGCGATTAACGTCATGCGTACCGTTCGATTACTCGAGCGCGAAGGTGCCCACGCGATTCAGCTAGAAGACCAAGGTTTCCCAAAAAGATGTGGCCATCTCCGAGGTAAAACCTTGGTATCTAAAGCTGAAATGGTTGGCAAACTCAAAGCAGCTGTAGACGCACGTCGTTCGGACGACACCCTCATCATCGGACGCACCGATGCCATTGCAGTCAACGGTATCGGCGACGCGATTGAACGAGCAGTTGCCTATCAGGAGGCGGGGGCCGACATTATTTTTGTGGAAGGCTATCGTGACCAGTCCCATATCGATCAAATCATGCGGGCGTTGCATGGCAAAGTCCCTTTAATGGCCAATATGGTCGAAGGAGGTGACACCCCGATTGATGACGCACAAACGTTGAGGAAAAAAGGCTATTCACTCGTCATTTTTCCAGGCGGTCTTGTCCGTGCACTGACATTTGCCATGCAGGGCTACTTTGAATCGCTCAAACGAACAGGAACGACCGATGCCTGGCGCGACAAGATGCTTAACTTTACTGAGCTCAATGAAGTGATACAAACGCCGGCTGTTCTGGAACTCGGTCAGCAATACGAACCCTGAGTCAGACACCCATCCTAACCCTCTGTTTACATCAACCCAGCAAGGAGTTTTCATGATTGAATCTAACAAAACTGCCCGTGAGATCTTCCATGAAGTCATGGCAAATCCGCAACGCGTCCCATTCGGATTTGGCAAAAAAGCTATTCTGGTCAACGTTGATCTACAAAAGTCTTATACGCGCACAGACCTTTTTAAGACGGCCTACGAGACCGACCCGAAACAACTCGAATACGTTAATGAGTTGGTGCGGGCATTTCGCGCATTGAATTGGCCAATTGTTTGGACGAATGTGGCCTACATGGAGTCGGGTGAAGATGCTGGGGTCTGGGGTACGCGCACTGATACGGTTGATTCCCTGCAAAATATTAAAGTTGGCTCCGAACGCTCCGAGCTCGATGATCGTTTAGAAATTGATCTCGTGCGCGACAGCTTCATGAACAAACGCATGCCCTCTGCGTTTTTTGAAACCAACCTTCAATCGCTCATGGTTTGGCATCAGGCAGATACGGTCATTGTGACAGGCGGCTCAACATCCGGTTGTGTGCGTGCCACGGTCGTCGAAAGCCTCTCACGTGGCTACCGCACCATTGTGCCCATAGAGTGTGTGGCTGACAAACACGAAAGCTATCATTTTGCGAACCTCACTGACATGGTTCTCAAATACGCCGACGTGATGAACGTTCAAGACATTTTGACTTGGTTGCAACAACAAAAACAAGCTTGAGTTCGGAGGTAATAGCGAAATGAAGCCCGATCCTGGTTATTACGACGAATGGCCTTACGAGAACCGACCTAAAATCACCTGGCCCGGTGGTGCACGCGTTGCGTTCTGGGTGGCTCCAAACATCGAATTCTACGAACTTGATCCACCTATCAATCCGTATCGTAAAGCGTGGCCTACACCACACCCCAGCATTCCTGGCTACGCCATTCGCGACTACGGAAACCGCGTCGGCCATGAACGTCAAATGCAAGTTCTGGATCGCTATGGCATTCGGGGTTCTATTTCGCTGTCAACCGCGTTGTGCGAACATCACCCAGAAATCATTGCCGCCTGCAAAGAACGCAACTGGGAGTTTTTCAGTCACGGCATCTATAACACGCGCTATACCTATGGCATGTCTGAGGATCAAGAACGCACCATGATCCGTGATTCGATGGAAACCATCTATCGCCATACAGGTCAAGAATGTTCTGGCTATCTAGCACCTGCGCTCTCCCATTCAGATCATACGCTTGATTTGTTTAGCGAAGTTGGCGCTGATCTTTTCGGGGCAGACAGTATGGCAGGCATCTACACCTGCGACTTGTTTCACGACGATCAGCCCACACCGATCAAACTGCGCAGCCAACGCCGCTTCATTTCTGTTCCATACTCTTTAGAAATGAACGACACGATTGTCTATGCGGTCAACAAGGTAACGCCTCGGCACTATCTGACGATGCTTAAACGGCATTTCGATCGTTTGTACCAAGAAGGCGCGACCTCAGGAACCGTCATGTGCATTCCAACCCACAACTATCAAGTCAGCTGCCCCCATCGGCTAGCCGCCTTTGAAGAAGCCTTGGACTACATCACAAGTCACAGTGATGTCTGGATCACGACTGGGCGCGAAATCGCGCAGCATTACCTGCAGCACAACTACGATCAAGCCGCTCAAGACATTCACACCGGAACAAACAATGGAGGCCTCTCATGAGTCAACTCGATCCGAGCCATCTCCAGTACGACAAACGTCAATATGGTCATGATCATGATTGGTTTCAATGGTCCATGATGGGGCAACGCCCCGCCTTAGTCTGGCCCGATCACAAGCCGCTCGCAGTCTGGATCAATGTCAGCCTCCAACATTTCCCTCTCAACCAAAAGGGTCAACCATTCAAGCCACCGTTCGGAATGACGATGCCTTATCCCGATTTGCGCCATTTCTCATTACGAGACTATGGCAATCGCGTGGGAATCTATCGGTTTTTAAAGTTTTTTGAAACCAATCAAATTCCGGTCACTTATGCCGTCAACGGGCGACTCACACAATATTCACCGCAATTGATTAAGCGTATCAGTCAAACAGATTGTGAAATCGTGGCTCATGGCTGGGATATGGATCACCAGCACACGAGTGAATTGACGCGCGAGCAAGAATCTGAATCTATCGTCAGAACACTTAGCGCCCTACGCGCAGCTACAGGCAAGCAGATCAACGGCTGGCTTAGTCCTGCTCGCCACCAAAGCTGGAACACCCTGTCTTTGCTGGCCGAACATGGACTCACCTACTGCATGGACTGGGTCAATGATGACCTCCCTTATCCGGTCACGCTTGATACGGGATCGCTCACAATGCTGCCCCTGAACGCTGAAATCGAGGACAGCTTTGTGATGGGCAGCAATCTTCACAGCGAAGATGAATGGGCTGACCAAGTCACGGATGCGATTGATTTCTTGTTACGCGAAGCGCAATCTACCAACGCGGGGCGCATGCTCGGTATTAGTTTGCACCCATGGCTCACCGGTCAACCACACCGTATCGCACTAGCAGAGCGTGTGCTCAACCATCTCTTGGCACGACAAGACCAGATTTGGCTCACAACCGCCAACCAAATCGTTCAGGCTTTTAACACCCAGCAAACATAGGACGCGCGTCACCCATGACAACCAATCCAGACTCTCACATATTGACCCTACGCGACGCGCCTGAAGTGTGTCTCCCGATCGTCATCGTCGGGGCAGGCGCTTGTGGTTTGACTGCGGCGTTAGCCGCACGAGATACGGGTGCTGATGTGTTAGTTTTGGAACGCGATCCTGTTCCTCGCGGCAGCACAGCGATGTCCTCTGGATTAATTCCAGCAGCAGGAAGTCGCTGGCAACAATCACTCGACATTGCCGATTCTGCCAGCCTGATGGTCAGTGACATTCAACATAAAAATCACCATCAAGCGGATCCTGAGATCGTTGAACTTTGTGCGCAACGTTCCGCAAAAACTTTGCACTGGCTTGCCGATCAGCACGGCTTAACCTTCAGCTTGGTAACAGGATTTCTCTATCCTGGACACTCCGTTATGCGCATGCACGGCACGCCGAGTCGCACTGGGGAAGAGTTGATGGGGGCCTTAACAAATGCCGTCGAGAATGCGGGCATTGATCTTTTGTGTGACGCACGCGCCCAGCAACTCTTGGTTTCTGACGCAGGTCGTCTTTGTGGTGTACGGATTCAACGTCCTGATGGCAGTACCGAAGACATTGGATGCAAGGCACTCATCCTTGCTAGCAGTGGATTTGGGGGCAATGCAGACCTCGTGCAGCAATTTATACCAGACATGATGAACGCCGTTTATCACGGACACACAGGGAATCAAGGCGACGCGATTCTGTGGGGAAATGAACTAAATGCACAGACTGCAGACCTAGGGGCTTATCAGGGCCATGGATCAGTCGCGTGGCCCCTTCAGACCCTGATCACCTGGTCCGTCATGATGATGGGCGGCGTGCAAGTCAATCTAAACGCACAGCGTTTTTCGAATGAACATGATGGCTATTCTGAGCAAGCACGTCGCGTCCTTCAACAGCCCGACGGTCTTGCTTGGAATATTTTTGATCAGAGAATTCATGATGCAACATTGGCATTCGATGACTATCGGCAAGCCTGGCAAGCCGGGGCTGTGATCCAAGCCGACTCCGTCTCAGAATTAGCAAGACTCACAAAGCTTGATGCAGATGCCTTGCAACAAACCTTGACGCAAACCCAGTCTCTCTGTGAACAGAACGCAATGGATCAAACAGGCCGTCAATTCACAACCGAACAAATTTTACGCCCACCGTTTTATGCGGTTAAGGTCACCGGCGCTTTGTTTCATACCCAAGGCGGACTGGTCGTCAACACACACGCTCAAGTGCTCGACACCAAAGGCAATCCAATCCCAGGTTTATATGCAGGCGGAGGTGCTGCGCGAGGTGTATCAGGGGCAGGCGACACAGGCTATCTCTCAGGCAATGGGTTATTAGCCGCTGTGATGCTCGGCGCGACAGCCGGTGAAAATGCAGCAAAAGATGTGCTCAACATGGCGTGAGCATAGAGTTCATTTCTCGTTCAGATCGGCGTTTTAAGCCACGGAAAACTCTTGTGATACTGAGTCTCAAACGCATCGATTTGCGGCTGATAAGACAAGGTCAAAGACAGCTCATCTAGTCCTTTAAGCAAACATTCACGCCAAAATGCATCCACCTCAAACGAAATCTGACCATTAGCCCAACGTACTTCACATGATTCCAGATCGACAGTTAGCTCAGAAACACCGTCTGTTGATTGTGTTGCCAACGCATCCATGACACGGGCATGATCCTGCGCACTCAGTCGAATCGGAAGCACGCCATTTTTAAAACAATTGTTATGGAAAATATCGCCAAACGTGGTACCAATCACCGCACGCACCCCGTAATCGGCAAGAGCATAAACGGCTCCTTCGCGAGAGGATCCACAACCAAAATTCTCTTCCACCACAAGAATCTCAGGACGTTTGTCGTCCGGTTGATTCAGAACATGGTTTTTTAATTCACCCTGCTCATCAAAACGGGCGTCGTAAAATAAGTACTGACCGTAACCCAATGCACGATCTTTCTTCAAAAAACGAGCAGGAATAATTTGGTCAGTATCAATATTGGGACCACGTAGCGCGATTGCGCGTGCCGTCAAAACTGACAGTGGCTCAAAAATGGTGGACTGCGATTTCATAGTGGAACAACTCCAGTGATAGCCTGATTCAGAAGCATCTGTCAGCCAAAACTACTCAGCGATGAGCGTGCGTACATCCGTTAGTTTGCCCGTCACGGCTGCGGCAGCAGCCATGGCCGGACTCATCAGATGAGTGCGCGCACCGGGTCCTTGTCGACCGACGAAGTTTCGATTTGAAGTCGATGCAATTCTTTCCCCGGGTTGTCCAATATCGCCATTCATGGCAGCACACATGGAGCAACCCGATGAACGCCATTCCAATCCGGCATCCATAAAGATCTGGTCAAGTCCTAATGCTTCGGCCTGTGCTTTGACAAGACCTGAACCAGGCACCACCAGACCGGACACTTTGACTTTACGACCTTTCAATACGCGAGCCGCCTCTTGCAGATCGCTCAAACGACTATTGGTACAGGAACCAATAAAAACACGATCAATGGACACGTCCGACATTTTCATACCTGGCTGCAGATCCATATAAGTCAAAGCCTGCCTGGCGCCCTCACGGGTCTGTATATCCGCAAACCCTTCAGGATCAGGTACAACCTCATCAATCGCACAGCCTGCGTCTGGACTGGTGCCCCATGTGACCATCGGTCTGATTTCGCTTGCATTCATCACAATGTCCCGATCAAACACAGCATCATCGTCCGAGCGTAACGTTTTCCAGTAAGCGAGGGCTTCATCCCAAGCGGCACCACGTGGCACTTGTGGCTTGTCTGCGAGAAACTCAAAAGTCGTGTCATCAGGTGCAATGCTCCCCAAGCGGGCACCTGCTTCAATCGACATATTACAAATCGTTAAACGACCATCCATATTCAGTGACGAAATCGCAGACCCCGCATACTCAATCGCATGACCAACCGCGCCAGATGCACCTATACGAGCAATAATCGCCAAAATAATATCTTTTGCAAACACACCTGGCTGTAACACACCATCGACGCGAATTCGCATCACTTTCGGTGCGATTTGCCAAAGTGTTTGCGTTGCCATCACGTGCATACTTTCTGACTGTCCGATTCCAAACGCAATGGCGCCAAGCGCGCCATGCGTAGACGTATGGCTATCACTACAAACCACCGTCATGCCGGGCAACGTGATCCCTTGCTCGGGTCCAACCACATGAACAATGCCTTGACGCTGATCAGCCAACTCGAAGTGAGGAATCTGACCCCATTTCATGTTGTCATCAAACAAAGTGATCATATGGGCGATTTCAGGCGTTGCCGCATCTTCGGCACGACGACCCCATGTCGGCACATAATGATCCGGCACCCCAAATACCTGTGAAGGATGTCGAATCGGCAGCTCACGCGCGCGCAACTGATTGAATGCATGAAACGAACCTTCATGCACAATATGGCGGTCTATATATAGCAATGAAGGGCCCGTTTCTTTACGCACAACAACGTGCGGATTCCAGATTTTTTGAAATAGTGTTTGACTCATGGCATCGATCAACTCGTCGTTTTGTGGATATCCAAATGCTGACACCCGACCTCAGTGCATATTTAGACATGACCGTCTAGCTGGTAGTGTACTCAGTTTAATCGCAAACGTCTTCTATCACAGCACGTTTGCTGTATTGTTTTTATAACATTTGTAACTTAACTGTCAGTCACAACACAAACTGACCAATTCATGCTGACTGCGCATAAAAATTTCGTTCGCCCAAGAACCCTTTCAGGTCACAAGTTAGTTCGTTAGACAAACTCTGTGAATACGGTTCTATTCAGAGTTATTCATATATTTTTCAAAACTTTTAAATCTCTCATCAGCAAGACACTGATTCAATATGCTGTCCAGAAGATAAGTTCGGTCTAAGAATCGAATTACATAGCCTGTCATAAAACTGTCACAAAGTTTCCACATAATCCAATTATCCCTAGATTGTCGATCCCAATAAGGAGCAATCTAGTGACCCTAGATCCGTTTGGTTAGAAGTTTTAAACAACGGGGATCTAACTTTATGAACAAGCACATAAGGATATTTTTGATGATGTTAAGAAAACAACTGTTCGTCGCCACTGTGATTTTCAGCAGCATGACCGCAGCGGGTGCGGCGCACGCACGTGATGTCATACAACTGGCAGGTTCATCCACGGTTTTACCTTTTGCCAGCATCGTAGCGGAAGAGTTCAATCACGCACATCCTGAATTCAAAACCCCTGTTGTGGGTTCTGGTGGGACTGGTGGTGGTTTGCGTCAGTTTTGTCAGGGCATTGGCTTTAACACCACTGACATTGCAAATGCATCCCGATCAATCAGCCAAAAAGAGCTCGAGGCATGTCACAACCAAGGTGTAAAAAATGTCATTGAAATACAGTTTGGTTACGACGGCATCGTCTTTGCCTCACCGAAAGGACAACCTGAGTTTGCGCTCACTGCTGCCGATATTTACAGCGCCTCAGCCGCCAAAGTCCTGATCGATGGACAATGGGTTACCAACCCCTATACCGAATGGTCGCAAATCAATCAGAACTTACCTCAACAAGAAATCATGCTGGTTGTTCCCGCATCAAACCATGGCACTCGTGAGGTATTTGAAGAAAAACTGTTAGTGCCTGGCTGCGATTCGTTTGAACCAGTAAAGGCTTTACCGAAAGAAGAAAAAATCTCCTACTGCACCACGTTACGTTCTGATGGCCGTGTGATTGAGGTCGCAGGCGACTACACCGAAACGTTAACTCGCCTCAATGTTCAGCCTGAAGCCATTGGTGTGTTCGGTTTGGGTTTTTATGAGCAAAACCGTGATCGTCTTCAAGTTGCCACAATCGAAAATATCGCCCCATCGCTCGAAACAATTGCCTCGGGTGCCTACCCTGTATCTCGTCCTTTGTACTTTTACGTCAAAGGTGAACATCTGGAAATCATTCCAGGCTTAACAGAGTATGTGGACTTCTTCCTAACCCCCGAAGTCTCAGGCTTAGGTGGACCTCTGGAAGAAATTGGTTTAATTCCACTGAGTGACGATGAGCGACACACCATTCAAACACGCTTTAAAACTCAAGCGCTCGCCAAACAATAAAAGCTGATTGCGGTGATACAGAGATCATGAAACCATTTGAACTTGGCGTTTTAAGACTATGAGCAACTCCGTTTTGATCATCGGACTCCTAGTCCTGATGGCGCTTGCCTATCAAGTTGGTCTGTTCAAAAGCCGACGATACAGCACCCATCCAAAACAGGGGCGAATGCATTCACGTCCACAGTATCACGCGCTTTTGTTGGCCTTTTGGTGCGTGGTTCCGGCTTTATTTGTCGTTGTATTGTGGGGCATTATTGAGCCATCCATACTTGAGGAAATTGCTTATGCCGAACTCGCAGGCCACGCAAAGATACTGTCGGAAATCGACCAAATTCGCTACCGACAGTTTGCTTATGCGTTAGTCAATGGCCAATCATTGCACGGCACACCACCAGAAGGGTATACATCTGCCGCCGCACACATCAGCAAATTGCAACACTGGGCCACGATCATCAAAGTCGTACTCATGATGAGCTTGGTTGCAATCGGTGGGTTTGCTGTCATGCGGCGTATGTCTGCGCAATTCAAGGCACGTGTCTATGTCGAGAAAATCGCACGCATCGGTCTTATGGTCTGCAGTGGGATCGCGATTCTAACCACGGTTGGCATTGTGTTCTCTATGCTGAGTGAAACTTTAAAGTTTTTCACATTTGTCAGCCCAACTGATTTCTTCTTTGGCACACGCTGGAATCCTGCTTTCAACAGTTCAGATGCCGGACATGGCGAATACGGTTTGTTACCCCTGCTCTGGGGGACTTTTATGGTCAGCATCATTGCCATGCTTGTGGCAGTGCCACTGGGATTATTGATCGCTGTTTATCTGACTGAATATGCACCTGACTGGTTCAGAACGACGAGTAAATCAGTCATCGAAGTCCTCGCAGGCATCCCAACCATTGTGTATGGCGTCTTTGCGATCACATTCATTGGTCCGTGGCTACACGAACTTGGAATGTTGCTCGGCCTACAAGTCCGCGCAGCCAGTGCACTGACGGCAGGTCTAGTCATGGGAATCATGATCATTCCTTTTGTTTCATCACTGTCTGATGACGTGATTAGTCAAGTGCCACGCGCCTTGCGTGACGCATCTTCCGGACTAGGTGCCACATCCCGAGAAACCATTTGTCGAGTCGTCCTACCAGCCGCGATGCCAGGCATTGTTGCAGCGTTTTTATTAGCGATTAGTCGTGCCATTGGTGAAACCATGATTGTCGTCTTAGCTGCAGGCAATAGTCCGAAATTCCATACAAACCCACTAGATGCAATCTCCACAGTCACCGTGAGTATTGTCAATCAGCTTACCGGCGATACAGATTTTGCGGGACCACAGTCTTTAGTTGCATTTGCACTCGGTTTAACACTGCTTGTGATTACGCTGTGCTTAAACATTGTTGCGCTCTTTGTTGTGCGGAAATACCGGGAAGTTTATGAATAATTCAAACCAGTCACCCAATTCATCAGCCTACGTTTCGGCTCAGGAGCGTTTGCAATCCCGACTCAGCAAAGGCTTGCGCAAACGTCATGCAAGGGACAGGCGTTTTCGCTGGTACGGAAGGATTGCCATTATTGCCGGACTCAGCTTAGTGATTCTACTATTTGGTAGCATTCTCTATCGCGGATTACCGGCGATGTGGCAATCCGTGGTTCACGTTCCGGTCTACTTTGACCCAGAAATCATCGAAATAGAGGCCAAACCAGAGCAACGCATCGACGAAAACACGAATGATTTCAACATCAGATTGCTCGATTGGCAAAAACGATTGATCACTCAAAACTGGCAGGGTTTACTGACACAAACCATACAGAACATCTATCCACAACAACACATTAGCGCGCGGGATGTCCGTTCATTATTCACGAGATCAGCAGCACATGATTTACGTGAAGCCTTTATAAAAAACCCTGATCTAATCGGACAAACCGCTTTCATGGATTTACTGACCGACGCCAATGTAGACGTCTGGCTCAGTGGCAATATTAATCGGACACTGAGCGACCGTGATCAACAAGTCAGTAAAAGCGTCCGTGAGCTGGCTGACCGTTTAAGCCATGATGGTCACATTCAGAAAAAATTTAGCCATTCATTGTTTTCGAATACGGATTCACGAAGCTCACCAGCCTCTGCGGGATTGCTCGGTGCGCTAATGGGTTCAATCTTCATCCTGATCATTGTTGTCATCGTCTCTGTACCAATCGGTGTTGCATCCGCGATCTATCTTGAAGAGTTTGCACCCAAAAACCGTTGGACTGACTTAATTGAAGTCAATATTAATAACCTCGCCGCAGTCCCATCAATTGTGTTCGGCCTCTTAGGTGCAGCCGTTTTTATTAATTGGATGGGCATGCCACTTTCAGCCCCACTGGTCGCTGGCTTAGTGCTCAGTCTGATGTCATTGCCAACCGTCATCATCACAACCCGTGCCGCGTTACAAGCTGTTCCTTCCTCGGTGCGTCAAGCAGCCCAAGGCATAGGCGCCTCCCCAATGCAAGTCGTCTTTCACCATGTGCTACCTCTGGCTGCACCCGGCGTTTTGACAGGTACCGTACTTGCATTGGCCCAAGCTTTAGGTGAAACCGCCCCACTGCTATTAATTGGCATGAATGCATTTGTCGCGCATGTCCCGAGCACACCTTTAGATCAGTCAACGGCATTATCCGTACAAATATTTCTCTGGCAGGGGCAAGAGTTACGAAACTTTTTTGAAGGCCGCACAGCAAGCGCCATTATCTTATTGATGACGTTGGTTTTAGGATTAAAAGCATTCGCAATATTCTTGAGAAATCAACTGAATAAACAATGGAAAGGATCAAACCAATGATGTCAGTATCTCAACAACAAATGGGCTTGAGCATTGATGCACTACATGCGCAGCCTACAACTTCGACCATCAAAATTCGAACAAAAGACGTCGATGTTTTCTACGACAACCGACCTGCGATCAAAGGTGTCAGTCTAGATCTATATAAAAACGAGATCGTCGCTTTCATCGGACCATCCGGGTGTGGAAAATCAACTTTCTTGCGAACCCTTAACCGTATGAACGACACGATCCCTGGCTGTCGCGTCGAAGGAGGAGTATATCTGGATGGAGAGGATATTTATGATGACAAGATTGACGTTGTCATGTTACGGGCGCGTGTCGGGATGGTTTTTCAAAAACCCAACCCCTTTCCCAAATCGATTTATGAGAACGTCGCGTATGGACCTAAAATACACGGCCTCGCAAGAGGGCGTAGTGACCTAAATGACATTGTAGAAGAGAGTCTTCTGCGTGCAGGCTTGTGGGATGAAGTCAAAGATCGTCTTAACGCTCGAGCAACAGGCTTATCCGGCGGACAACAACAGCGTCTTTGCATAGCTCGTGCCATCGCAGTCAGTCCCGAAGTGATTCTGATGGATGAACCCTGCTCAGCACTGGATCCCATTGCGACAGCCCGGATTGAAGAGCTCATTGATGAGCTGTCTCGTCAATTCACTATTGTGATGGTGACGCACTCAATGCAACAAGCCGCCCGCGTCTCGGATCGTGTTGCGTACTTCCACATGGGCGAGTTAATTGAAATTAATGCGACCGATAAAGTATTCACACAACCCGACAATCAACTCACTGAAGCCTATATCACCGGAAGGTTTGGTTAAGAGGAGTCTGAACGCCTTAACCATCGCCAATTGGAGTCAAACCTCATGCTTTTCAACTTAAAAAAACATAGTTCTTCACAATTTGCGCAGGAAATGGACAATATTCGCAATGATCTTTTGCGCATGGGCGGCTTAGTCGAAAAACAAGTCCATGATGCTTTGGAATCATTTCTTCAACAAGATGTGGAGCTGGCGCAGCAAGTACTCACCTCAGAACTTCAAGTCGACTTATTAGAAAAACGACTGGACGAAGAATGCGCCAGAGTACTCGCATTGCGTCAACCCGCAGCAATCGATCTGCGCACAATCATTGCGGTGTCTAAATGTGTATCAGAGCTTGAGCGAATTGGTGACAAAGCCGCTAAGATCGCGGATCTCGCTCTAAAGTTAACAGCGCAAGAACCTTTATCAATCGGATATATGGAAGCGCAACACATCGGAACACATGTCAAAAACATGCTCAATGCATCACTCGATGCGTTTGCTCGATTTGATGCCGACAAAGCGATCGAGATTGTCGCTTCAGACGCAGAGGTCGATTCCGCCTATCAAATTGCCATTCGCTCTTTGATTACCTTTATGATTGACGACCCGCATCTGATCATTCGCGTCCTTAAGGTCATGTCGGCGTTGCGCGCACTAGAACGTATTGGCGACCACGCACGTAACGTTTGCGAACAAGTCGTTTATCTGGTGAAAGGCACTGACGTACGTCACCTTCCGATTGAAGAAATGAAAGAGATCGTCAACAAAAAACCATAAGCCAAAACGATCCGCTTCAATCTAATCTAGAGTGAGCTCTTAAACGTGTTCGATGATTTCGGGTGGACGACTTTCATCGTAAACCCGAGATTGCGGGAACTGGCATTGAAACACACTCCCTTGACCCACGATGCTTTCAATGCCTAAATGCGCATCATGTCGCAGCAACACATGTTTAACAATAGCCAGTCCTAGTCCTGTTCCTTTCGCTTGCGAGCTTGGCCCAGCATTCGGTCTATAGAAACGTTCTGTGAGACGAGGCAAATGATGTGTCGCAATCCCTGGGCCATTATCTCGAAATTCTAAAACGCCACCTTCCTCGTTGAACGTCCAAACAATCTCAATTTTTCCGTCTTCTGGGGTGTACTTAACCGCATTCACCAACAAATTCGTAAACGCACACTGCAATTCAGTTTGATCTCCAATCAAGCCAATGTTTTTGGGAATTTCGACGTGAATATGATGGTTTTTTTGTTCAGCAATAATCGCCCCATCTCGCACTAAATTTTCTATGAGTTCAAGCACCTCAACTGGCTTCTGATCAGACTGCACCTGGGTATTTTCCAATCGAGCCAGAAACAGTAAATCAACGATAAGCTCCGTCATTTTTTGAGTTTGCTCAGACATACGCCGCACAGCTAAATCAAGCAATTCGGGCTGGCTCTCCCGGTTATCTATCAACATTTCCAGATAGCCGTTAAAAACAGTCAATGGTGTTTTAAGCTCATGACTCACATTCGCTACAAAATCATTGCGCATTTGCTCCAGTTTATGTAAACGCGTTACATCGCGAATCAACAAAAAGTATTCACCTTCTCCAAAACGGGTCACTGTATATTCCAACATACGATGATGCTGTCGACCTGGCCCAGACAGCACCAACGCGTGCTCGAAGTCTTCATTCGACAAATACTCTGCCATTTTTGGGTTACGAATAAAATTGGTAAAAGTTTGCTGATAATCTGTCGACTTACGCAAACCCAATGTCTGGGCGGCTGCTTTATTCCAAGTTTCAAGTCGCTGACGGCGATCGAGCACAACCACACCATCGCGTAGCGCAGACAGTGAGCTTTCCGTACGGCGAATTAACCACGTCAACTCATCGCGCGTTCTATTTTCTTTACGCAATAACCGATAAAGCTCATTCATTAAGTCTGACCACAACCCACTGCCTTCGGGAGGCTCCCATTCTTTCGGGTAACGATCAATCCATTGAAATACACGGGCACTTTGTAAAACGTTATATATCCACCATGCGAACGGCGCAATGACGGCTGGCCAAAGACTCTCGAGCCACCATGAGATCAACAAGCTGGCAATCAAGACAATTAGAACTCGACGGATTTCACGCTTGATGCTTTCATTCACAGTAGGTTACCGCCTTTTCTATAAAAGATCATTGGAAACCGTCTCTGCTTAATGAAACACTATTCCTTAGGAACAGAAAATCGATAACCAATGCCGCGCACTGTTTGCAGCCAATGGTTATACCCATGCTTTGCCAAGATTTTTCTTAGGCGCAGCACATGGACGTCAACAGTACGATCGACAATATCACTATCCATTCCCCAGACCAAATCTAATAACTGTGCACGCGAATAAGCCCTATCTAGGTTATTCATAAAGAGTGACATCAACCTGAACTCTGTGGGACTTAGCGCCATGATTTTGTCATCAGCCGTCACACACTGACTCACCTGATCTAAGCATAGATTACCAAGTTTAATTTTTTTCGTTTGATCAGACGATTGGACTTGACGTAACGCCGCTTTGATTCGTGAAATCAATTCGCGCACAGAAAATGGTTTAGTGATGTAGTCGTCTGCACCCGCATCTAAACCCCGAACCTTATCATCCTCTTGCTCTCGCGCAGTCAGCATGATGATGGGGAGTCGAGTCGTCTGTGGTGTCTGTCTTAAACGCTTCACTAATTCAACACCGCTCAGACCTGGCATCATCCAATCCAGAAGAATCAGATCCGTTTGATGATCGCGCAGAATTTCCAAAGCTTCTGAAGAATTCTGTGCATGCAACACGTCAAAGCCTGCGTTTTGCAAAGAGAACGCAAGCATTTCTCGGATCGATGTTTCATCATCGATGATCAAAATCGTGTGTCGATGCATAGTTCGAAGATTCTAGCATGATGTCAAAAGACACCTCACGACATACTTAAGGGCACCTCGAACAATCCCTCGTTTTTGGGAACACTAAGCGAAACGCAAAGAGTTTTTTACAAAAAGCAGGTGAAATCGATTTTTAGCGTCAATCAGGACACATTTAGCCCCGCAAAGGCCGAAATTTCGCTTTCCAGTCGCAATTCGGCGCACCAACCCCCTATGAGTGCGCGCCACGACCACCATTCGTGGCCACGAGAAAAACACCCCGCTTGATGTTGTAGCAGGCTGCCATCAAAAGCTTGGAGAAGTTTGCGCGTGCCTGACCAATCGTGCATACGAACTTGCCACCCATCTGGCTGATCGCGGCGAACGGATGCTTAACCCGAGCCCGAGTTAGCGATGCGATAGTTGCGACCTTGTTGCGTCTATGACAAGGGCTTTTTTGCCGGCGCAGCGTCTCTGAATCTGATCTCGATATCCCTTTGGCTCGAGAAATTCCGAGCGTGCTTTGGAGGAGTAGCCCCGGTCTGCGTAAACATCTCGGCTCGTGTTGAACGGGTCGAGTGCGGCATCAAAGTGCTTGCTGGCATACTTGATTTTCTGCCCTCAAAAAAGCCCGACCATCCTCAAACGATCGGGCTCCTTTATAGACACTTTAATGTTTTAGTGACATTAGACCGGCAGCAAGAACATCCCTGCAGCAACCAGTGTAGGCAACGCAGCTGACATGATCAGCTTGGCAGGTGAAATCGCACCGTCTGGAAAGCAGTTTTTCAGGATTGCAAAACCAGCTGGGTTTGGCGCGTTGGCAATTACTGTCAGACCGCCACCCGTCACGGCACCCGCAACCAACATATAGCGCCAAGTTTCAGTCGTGCCCTCAACCAAAGATCCCAGATACGTCAGCGCTGCGTTATCAGTAACAGCCGTCAGCGCAGCCGATCCCCAGAACAACACCATGGGGGCGAGCCCACCCAGAAGATCCTGCAACCACCATTGTTGCAAACCACCCAGCACAATCAAACCAGCCAGAAAGAAACCCACCATCAACCCTTCACGGATCATCAAATTATCCTGATACTGCGGATACGCGTGGGTATAGCCGACAAACATCATAAAGAGACCTAAGAAGAAGGCTGGGTGATGTGCGCCTAGAACCACACCAATAAGTACGAGCAAGTGCACGCCAATCACAGAAAATGGTGTCCGTGCGCGTTTTTGTTCGGATTCCGAAGCTCCAATCATGCCAGCTTTCAGATACTGGCGGCTAAGAAAGGTCAACACACTGGCATTGATAATGACAGCAATCGCAGCACGCCAACCAAAATGCGTCGCCATATAGCCACTATCCCAGCCAAACGCATTGGCCACCATCAGCACTGGCGGCGCTGCATAGGCCGTCATCACACCACCAATCGAAATATTGACGAACAACACGCCAATCGCAAGATACTTGAAACCTGCCTGCCCAGGTTTACGGAAGTAGCCATCACGCAAGAGCAATGCGGCCAAGGTCATTGCCGCAGGCTCCGTGATAAACGAACCCGCCAATGGCACAAGCGCCATAATCACAAAAAAAGTCGAAACCGCACGATCTATTGGTAATAGTTTGGCAACAGCATGGACAATCATCGTCACCAAGTCAATGATGGGGCGGCTTGCGGCAACTACCATAATGACAAACACAAATGCCGGTTCCGTAAAGTTTCTTGAATCCAGATACTGAACCGCTTCACCAGCACCAGCGACCAGCGCCATCACGATGACCAGCACAAACGCCCAGACACCAAACACTGCTTCCACTTCGGAAAGCATGTGCCAAAGTCCAGCGTGCGGACCATTCTTATTAGCCAGACGCGCAAAGACGGGCACAGAAAAGGTATGCACGATGGCAATAACAAATAAAACGGTTGCAATAATTTCAACGAGATGGCCAGGCATGATGGGCGATTACCTTAGTTTTATTCAACAAAGTCACGACAATTGCTTTCTAAAAAAAGCAATCCGCTTCCAGCGCAAAGGGCGTGTTAAAACTGCACACGCCTTCACGCAACCATAAAATTAGTTCCAATGGTAACGCAACGAAAGTCCGCATCAATCCGTATAAACTACAAAGATAGAATTTCGCAGCGCACCATTTTTTGCAAACATGAATATCTTTTAAACGCTCACTTGGTCAATTCTTTAATACCGTCATTAACCTTATCGAGCGCTTTATCAACCTCTCGTCCGGCTTTTTCTGCGGGTCCCGCCTCTTCCTGACAACCTGTCATCAGTAAAACTGAAAGGCCCAAACTACAAGCCATGAGCCAATGCACAATTCCTGTACGTTTCATCATGTCGCTTCCTTGATGTCATGCCATTCTTAATGTTTCACAGTCGCCGCCATGACACGTTGGACGGCTTCCATGTGTTCTGGTTCGTTGTGACACATCCCTTGGAACGTGGCACACAAATCCAGAAAATCTTTCAATTCCATGCGTTGCGCCATTTTCATGAGGCGCTTGGTTTGACGCAAAGCTCTTGGGGGCTGTTGCGCATAGCGTGTTGCGATTTCCTGCACTCTGGGCATCAATGCGTCAGGCTCGACGACTTCGAGCACAATCCCCATCTCTTTGGCCTCTTGAGCCTCCACGATGCGGCCTGACAGCGTCATTTCAAAAGCCTGTTGATAACCAATCAGGCGTTGCATAAACCAAGCGCCACCATCACCGGGAATAATACCCAAATTCAAAAAGGTCTCACCAAACTTGGCCCGCGTGGACGCAATGCGTACATCGGCCATATTGGCCAAATCAAACCCGGCACCAATGGCAGGTCCATTCACAGCGGCAATAATGGGGACTTCGACTTGCTGCAATGACAGCGGGATGCGTTGAATACCTCGGCGATATCGCACCTCAACCTCAGCCACCGTACCTGCAAAATCCGCTTTACGTTCGGCCATGTCCTTGATATTGCCGCCCGCAGAAAACGCCGAACCTGCGCCCGTAATCACCAGCACAGAGATGTCATCACACAAATTGACCCAGCTCGCCACATCGACGATGTCATCAATCAAACCAGTGCCTGTCAATGCATTACGGACATCATGACGATCCATCGTCAGGGTTGCGATACGACCATCCACGGTCAGAATGGACTCACGAGTTTGAGGCAAAGACATCCCAAGACACTCCTTAAAAACGATCAATCAGAATTTTGCACCATTAAAAGCGATGGCGTGCAACACATCTTTCTAGCATAACCGTTTAGTGCACTCTGCTACGAAATTAAAGTGCAATGCTTTTTAAGGCAATGGATGCACTAACAACTCGGGCTGTGAGGTCTTCACAGCACTGCTTTTTCGACTTATGCTGCTAGACACCACGATTAGGAGCTTTTATGACCCTCTCTGCACAGAACAATTTGCCCCCCGTCATTCGACATGAGCCCAAAGTGCCGGCTATTGCGCTGGTCTGTGACTCACCACACAGCGGGATCACCTACCCAGATGGTTTTCAGTGTGCTGCCCCACAAAACCTGATGCGTATGGGTGAGGACAACCATATTCACACCCTTTGGAAAGCGGCACCCGATGTCGGCGCTACATTAATCGAAGCCACATTTCCACGCGTTTTTATCGACCCCAACCGTAGCCTGAAAGATCTGGATCCAGACATGATGGACGGTCAATGGCCTGAGCCCCTGTCGCCCGGTGAAAAAACCCGCCTGGGTAAGGGACTGATCTGGGCTCGGTTAACGGGCGGTGTGCCGATTTATGACAGAAAGCTGCCGGTTGCCGAAGTACAAGATCGCATCGAAACCTATTACAAGCCTTATCACGCGGCTTTAAGTGACGCCATTGATCAGCATTACAAACAATTCAATGCGCTGTGGCACCTGAACTTACACTCGATGCCACACAATGCCTACGAAGGCATGGGCATCAAAACCGATAAGCAAATTGCGGATTTTGTGCTCGGTGATCGCGATGGTACCACCTGCTCGCCTGAGTTCGTCGATGTCATTGCCACGTTCTTGCGCAGCAAAGGCTATAGCGTCGCCTGTAACGACCCTTACAAAGGGGTTGAGTTGATTGCACAGATTGGACAGCCCGAGCGCAATCGTCACAGTCTGCAAATCGAAATTCTCAGACCGCTCTACATGAACGAAGACACCCGTGAGCCCAATGAAGGATTTACAGAGTTACAAAACAACCTGACTACACTTCTCAACGTGATTCGCGACTATATCGTCGATCAAACTAAATAACGCACCACATCCGCTTTACCCTGCGATCCGTTAGATGAAACGGATCGCAGTAGGAAAGCTGAAATGCGTGTTATCGAGTATCACTGAATCAAGTTTCACTCACTCGGGTTTCATCCAAGCCGGTCGCGGCGAATCCAAACTGGGGATACCGGGGATCATCGAACCAAAACGTTCACTACGTGCTTGCCACTGTGCATAGGCCTCTTCGAGGTACGCACGCGATGGTCCGACAAAGTTCCACCACATATGTAATGGTTGTTCACGAGGCGGCCCACCAATCAGCAAACACCGAGTATCTGGATTCAGACAAAGCGCCACTTCTTGCTGCCCCGCGAGTAAAGCCACAAACTGATCCCGCGTAGCGGTCAAATCACCCACTTGCACCTGCCCTGACAAGACAATAACCGCATGCTCGAACTCGGCATTTAAGGCCAGCCCCTGAGCACCGCCCCGAGTGGTGGCTAGGTCAACCCCAACCAACGGGGATTGCGTCCCAATATTCGCGCGGTAGGTCTCGAACTCACCCGCTAGCAATGTGCGCTGGATTTCACCGTCTTGCCATTGAGGGGGTTCAGGCACATGTTCAAACGCGGCAGGACCATCTTCTAATCCCGGTGGCAATGCGATCCAGAACTGGGCAGCATAAATCTTTGCAGGGTCTGTCATCGTGTCTTCCGTGTGACTGATGCCGTGCCCTGCGGTCATCAGGTTGACTTGGCCTGGCCGAATAATCTGCTCATAGCCCAAACTATCCTGATGCAACATCTCACCTTCGATCATCCAGGTCAGAGTCTGAAGCGCAGTATGGGGGTGTTGTTCCGTGTGTAAGCTGTAGTCCCCTGGTCCCATCAAATCCACAAAACACCAAGGACCAACCATGCGCAATGCTTTGGTGGGCAAAGCACGTAACACTTGAACCTCTGGGGATATTTTGGCGCGAACGAGAGAAATTTCTCGCATCATTTTCGCCTGATCATCTTGACGCATTCCATGGATCTCCTTCAGACGCACAAACTTAATAAAACCAAGCTAACACCACAGATCTGTTTAAAACGCCAAACTCTTTTAAAAAGATTCGATACAGATCAAAACCATACCTCGTCGCGCGTGTACGCGTGCGTTGCTCTATGCCACAATGTCAGCGAGCACACGAAATAATTCTCATTGTCTAATACTCGCTGTCATTTCGGAAGGAAAACAACATGCATATGCAAGCCTCGCGTTTACTGAGCATCAGCCCGGAACTAACTTGGCAAGCACTCAATGACCCTGAAATCCTGCAGCAATGCATTCCAGGCTGCAAGCGGTTTGAGGCAGATCCAGATGCAGAAAACACTTATCTGGTGACATCGGAAATCAACGTGGGACCGGTCAATGCGCAGTTCGACGGGCAAATCAAAATCACGGACATCGCCGCACCCAACTCGTATACGCTGAATTTTGATGTGCAAAGCACAACCGCTGGCGCCTGTCAGGGTGCAGCCAAAGTCACCCTCAAAAACCATCAACAGGGTGTTGAGCTTCACTACGATGTCGAACCCCAATTCAGTGGCCACATCGCACAACTGGATGACGCACTCTTAAACAATGCGGCACAGTCCATTGCGAATGATTTTTTCAAACGATTTAAAGCGGTGCTGATGGCAGATCATGACCAAGAAGACGGCACACCTACCACTTACACACGAGCCACCCCAACCCGCAAAGAATCGACCTCGGTTCCTATTTGGTTCTGGCTCATTGTGCTTGCCGCAGTGGTGGCCGGCGTTGTCATACTCGGTTAAGCGACAGCTTTCAGAGGTCCTCGACACTCACGCGGCTACAGCCAGGACCTTCCACCACGCTATAGCCACCGCGCACGGGTTTCACTAGAATTTGTGCACCGATACGCTCTTTTAATGCTTGAACGTGCGAGATGATCCCAATCATCTTTCCCTCCTGCCGCAAGCCGGCCAATGCTTGCAAAGCCGTTTCTAGCGCTTCTTCATCCAGCGTCCCAAAGCCTTCATCTAAAAACAACGAATCCACGCGTACTTTGTGACTGGCCATGCGTGATAAACCCAGCGCTAAAGCCAAACTCACGATAAAACGCTCTCCACCTGACAGGTTTCGGGTCGTGCGCACTTCACCGGCTTGATACAAATCCACCACATCCAGTGCCAAAGGCTCCAGTCGACTTTGTTTGAGCACATAGCGATCCGTCATCACTTGCAATTGCGCATTGGCATGACGGATCACCCGTTCAAACGTGAGTCCTTGCGCAAATCGCTGAAACTTCTGCCCATCCGCCGAACCAATCAAATCGTGTAATGCCTGCCAGCGGGCACAAACCGTTTGTAGCGCTTCGATTTGTGTGATCTGTTGCGCATGTTGCGCGCGTGCCTTCTCATCAAGACTCAATTGTTCTCGCAGTGCGCCGTCACGACCCTGCAGATCAGCCCGCTCTTTGTCCGCGTCTTGTAAGTTAATCTGTAAAACTTCCACTGGCGACTCATTCGCTAACTGGCTCTGTAATGCCTGTTTTTTAGACAATAAAGTCTGCTGATTAGCCCTCAGTGTCGTTTCTTGTCGACTCAATGTTGCTTGCGCATCGAGCAACACTTGAATCTGTTCACGAGATAATCGAGCTGCTTGATAAGCGGCTTCATCGGCAAAGCCTTGCTCACTGCACTGGCGCGCAAATGTTTCTTCAAGGATAGCAAGCGACTCTCGACGTTTTATGAGACGAGCCTGCCAAGACACCAAGTTGTCACGTTGCTGCCGTAAAGCGGCTTGCGTCTGCAAAAAAACATCTCGGGCTTGCTGAGCCAACTGACTGGCTGCGTCACATTGAGCCTGTAGCATTTCCAGTTGTTGATGCGGATCCGCATCCGGCAAGATATCCAAACGTTGTTTGAGTAACGTGTCGTAGGCTTGCTGGATACGCTGACAATCAGCCTGCAAGTCTTGAACTTTATGGGTGTTTTGTTCAACCTGATCAAGCAGTCTCTCCAGCTGATAATTAACCTGCGCCACGTCTGGATAAGTCTGTGTCAACGCCGTATCAATTCTCAACCAAACCTCTCGACGCTGTGCCAGCGTGTTCATCAATCGGTCTGGTTCATCCAAATCACTTTTGTGGATGTCCAAATCCAGCAACACGGGCACCAAAGTTTCACGCAACTGTGTAATGGCCTCTTGAGCCTGCGCCCAATTCTGCTGATGATTCTCCAGATCTCGTACCAAGGCCGAGTGCTTGACCGCCAACGTTTGAAGTTGCTGTTGATGGGCTTGTTGTTTCTCTTGCACTGCCTGCAACTGATTTTGAGCAGCTTGAAGGGGTTGTTGCAGCTCATCGGCTTTGGCCTGTCGTGTCCGAAGATCGTCTAATGCGGTCTTTGTTTGTTGCAACTGTTCAGAAAGCTGTGATTCCAGAACCGAAAGACTCTTAGGTTCTACAGTTGCCAGTTCCGCTGTCCGTTCAAATTGCGTTAGAGACTGTTGCAGTTCCATGCATTTCTGCGTCAAAGTCTGCCGATTGGTTTCTTGAGCTTTTAAGCTCAACGAAAGCTTCTGCTGCAAACCAGACAGTGCCGTTTCAGCTTGTCGTAATGTCTGATGCTGATCCTGTACCGCCTGACGTGCAGTTTGAATCTGCTCTAACAGCGCATCAAGCTTTGGAACTGTTTCATGCACATACGGATGCACCTCAGATCCACACAAGGGACAAGGCTCTCCCACATGCAAATGCTGGCGCGCTTCTTCATACGACAAGACAGTTTGCGCAAACGCACGCTGATCCTGCAATAACTGTAATTGCGATTGTGCCAATGTATACGCTGTTTGCGCATGTGCCTGTTCTGTTTGCAAGGCTCCAAGTCGGACACGATCTTGCTGAATATCAGTCTCTGACGTCAGATCTTGGGCCTGTAGGCGGGTAATTTCTTGACACAGCGCCTGAGCCCGTTCAAGTTTTTGTTGATGGGTTTGAACCGTATTAAATCGTTGATGCAAGGCATGCACACTCGCACCTTGCAACCATTGTTCTAGCGTTGCGGTCAAGTTAGAGACCTGTGTTTTGTGTTGATTTAACTGCGTTTCTAAGCGCAATCCCACTTGATTCGTTTCTTTCTGGCAGGTTGTGAGGGTTTGTTCACGGTCTTTGAGTTCGTTGGCTTGTGCTGCAAGTTTTTGCAGCGAAGCCGTCTCAGACTTCAAACGCAGCAATTGCTGTTGCAAACCAGACCAGTCTGTACTCAAGACGGCATCGGCCTCAAAAAACTGGGCCTGACGCATCAACACGGTTTGTTTGGCAAGCATCTGCGCCCGAGCGATAAAAACTTCATCTAACTGCTCAACATCACGATTTAAAGCGGCGCGTGCAGTCTCAAGCGTTGTTTGGGCTTGTTGAAGGCTTTGTCGTTTGTCTGCCATCTGCTCATCCAGAGCCGTGACCTGAAGGACACGCGGCTTGAGGACTTCCAGCCTTTGTGACAAAGAGGTCCAATCCGCCTGAGTCTGCCGTTGTTTGGTTTCAAGCGTTGGCAAGGTGACTTCTAAAGTTTGAATGTCTGTCGAGCATTTTTCACACTCGGCCACATCAGCTTGTAACTCTTGGCGAGCCGTCTGAACCTGCAAAAAAGCGCCGTCCAATGTTTGTGCACGTTGTGCTTGGTTTAATTGTGTGTATTTAGAGGCAAATGCTTCGCGCTTTTGGATTAAAGTCTGCTGTTGCGTTTGTAGTTCAGTCAATTCTTTTTCGATCTGTGCCCAAGTGTCCCAGTGCTGAAGGCGCACTTGTATAGACCGTATTTGAGTGTTGAGTTCCTCTAGACGTTTTGTGAGCTGCGCAACCTCTTGCTGGATTTGTGTTTGTTCCTCTTCGCTTAACAAAACTGTGCCTTGAAGCGCGGTTTGTAAAAGCTGTAGATGCATCTGTTGCTCGTTACGCTGGCGATGTACGGCCATCGAAATCTGTGAATAAATCTCCGTTCCGGTAATTTGTTCCAGAATCGGCGCACGCTCTGATTCACGCGCATCCAGAAATGCAGAAAACTCCCCTTGCGCAAGCAACATCGATTTGGTGAACTGCTCAAACGTCATGCCGGTTAATTCAATCACTTTTTGGCTCGACTCGCGCAAACGCGATGTCAAAATCTCATGATCAGCGGTACTCACTTCATGGTGGGCTTGCTGCAATTTTCCGTCTGGCTTGTTATACGCACGACGTTGCCCCCAGTAACTCACGAATCGACCGGCAGGCGTTTCGAAAACCACCTCGGCATGGCATGAGCCAGTTTGACGCGTCATCAAGTCATTTTGCGCGCCACCAATCGGACCTAATCGCGGTGTCGATGCATAGAGGGCCAGGCAAATCGCATCCAAGATGGTGGTTTTACCGGCGCCAGTGGGTCCGGTGATGGCAAACAGGCCTTCTTGCAGATAAGCGGGGTCCTGCAAATCAATGCACCACTCACCCCGCAAAGAATTCAAATTGCTAAAACTGATTTTTAGAATTTTCATGCGAGAGGCGCTTCCTCTTGCTTCGATTCCTGATGCATGCGTGTCATCACGGCTTGAAATGATTCACGCAAGATCGGCTGTTGTGTCAATGGGATCTGATGGGCTTGTAGACATTGTTCAAACACTTCGTCTGGCGTCAGATCTTGTAAGTCCACCTCAACCACACCGGTTTGCCCTTGTTCCAGAAAGCGAGGTGCGAGCCGAATTCGCAACACATCGACACATGAATCGGCCACTCGCTGATTAATTTGCTCACGCAAATCCCCAACGATTTCTGGGCTGTCATATAAAACCTCAACCCAACAGCTTGTCCCATCGTCTTGTAAAGTGCGCAAAGTCTCCAGAATGTGCGGCAAATCACCCCGTACTTGCATCAGCTTCTGAAACACTGGCACCACCACGGCTTGAATCTCAAAATCAAACCCTTCGTGCTGGTTACGCGCTTGTGCTTCAAACTGAATCACAAAGACACTTTTTTGCTGATTGGCTTCACCAAACCCCATGCTTAACGGCGCACCACTATAGCGAATTCGATCTTGCTGACCCACACGCTGCGATATATGCAGATGGCCTAAAGCGACATAATCAAAAATCGGATCAAATACACTCGCATGCACCTGACCTAGTGTGCCGATATATAGGTCACGCACGCCTTCGCCTTCACGTAGTTGTGAACCCGCTGCATACAAATGACCGGTTGCCACTACGGGCACAGGATGAGACAAACCCTGCAGCGTTGAACGCGTCAGATCGGCAAGGGTTGCGTAATGCTGCCGAATGCCATTGACCAGCGCCTCTTCACGGGCTTGCAAATCGGCACCTTGTACAGCGCCGCGAACATCACGATCTCGCAAATAAGGAACAGCACACACAATCAGTTCTGGCTCACCTTGATGATCACGCAAAAGCAGAACCTGATCAGACAGATCCTCACACGCATGGCCCACGACGTGAACACCTAGCGGTCTGAGCAATGCGGCTGGCGCCTGTAAAAATAGAGAAGAGTCATGGTTGCCGCCCACAATCACCACATGGCGACAGCAAGACCGGTGCATTTGCACGAGAAACTCGTAATACAAAGTCTGGGCACGTACACCCGGTGTCGTGGTATCAAACACGTCACCAGCCACGATCACTACATCAATAGATTCACGCTGAACCGTCTGGACCATCCAGCGCATCAACGCTTCAAATTCGGCATCGCGCCGCCGTCCATACAAGGCGCGACCTAAATGCCAATCCGACGTGTGCAAGACACGCAAGCCGCGCCTAGATTTTGGGGCGGCGGTGTCATCAGGCAATGCCAGTGAAAGTTGTGTCTGTGGGTTCATCCCATCCATATTAAGGGAAAGCGCCAGCTAATGAAGGCCAGACGTGATTCTTACGACACGAACACAACGCTAAAAGCCCCTATGATGCCCCCAAATAGGATCAAGACAACCATCGGCAGGCGCGTTTTGAGCACAAGAACCACTGTCGCCGCACTGAGTAACCATAAGCCCCAGTCGCGAGTCACTTCCGTACCAGCCGTTGCCAACATCCAGCCAGAGGCCACTAGCATAGAGCTCACCACCGGACTCATCCCATGCTTGAAAGCACGCACCACTAGTCGGTTGCCATTGCGATGAATCCAGTGTGAAGCAGCATACAAAAGCACTGAACTGGGTAATAACAAACAAACCATCGTCAGCATCGCAGCCAGCAACCCCAGCCAGTAGCTCCCGGCATTTAAGCCCACATTCCAGCCTAACAAAGCCACAAACAAGACGTTGGGACCAGGTGCTGATTGAGCCAATGCCACTGACGCGGCCACCTGACTGTCATTGACCCAGCCTTGATCAACCACCAGAAAACGGCGCATTTCTGGCACCAAGATCAATGGTCCGCCAACCGACAAAATCGACAACAATAAAAACCGTTCTGCCAATGCCCACCAATCAAGAGCCGAGAGCGTAATTTCAGGCACGAGATTCATCGCGACGACTCCTTTCGACTTAAACAGATATACGCATACACGCAGGCCAAGGCGCCCAAACTGAACAGAATGTAAGCGACGCGTACCCCCATCAACCCTGCCAGCACGAACGTAATCACCACCAGCACTGCACAGACTCGCAAGCCCATCACATTGCTACCCAAAGATCCAACCAGCTTAATACCTGTCGCAATCACCAATCCTGCAGCCACCGCACCCATCCCTCGTAGCGCTGCGGCAACCGCCGGCAAATGATTAAACTGATCGTAGAGAATCGCCAGCGCCAGAATCAGAATCGAGGGCAAGGTAAACACACCCACAAAGGACGCAATCGCACCTCGCCACCCAAAATAGCGCGCACCTATCATGATGGACATGTTGATCGCAGGTGGTCCTGGCATGGTTCTGGCCACGGCCCAATCACCAAGAAACTCTTCTCGTGTGAGCCATTTTTTTTGTTGCACGAGCCCTTTCTCAACAAAGGCAATCATGCCGCCAAATCCCTGCAATGCGAGCAAGCTAAAGAAAACAAACAACTCCCAAATGGATTGGGGTGCGTTTTGTTCTTGCGTATCGCAAGAATCTGCAAGCGGTGGGGTCGAAGAAGCGTGCATAAGGTGCCTGAACAAGCAACGATCAGTTAAAGAAACAAGACAAACGTCGGTTAATAATCCAACAAGGCGATGATACTCTTGCGCGACCTGATATACAGCAACATTGCAACTATTAAAAAGTGCCAACCCTACATAAATTTGCATAAATTTGCGATAATCGCGTATTCAACTCATTTTTTTCAGCTTTATTTGCATTTTCGGATAACCACCATGAAACGGACTATCCTCCCTGCGCTTTGTGTCAGCTGCGCCCTCGCATCGACTGCCCTACCCACCTATGCGCAAGCAGATGGCGACTCATCATGGATGCGCGACGCTTGGAATACCGCCGCGACACATGTTGGCGACACATGGCGTGATGGTGACATTGAGCTGTACGCCCCTCTCTACACTTGGCATTTACCATTTGCCTACCGAAAAGAACTGCGCGACAGCTACACCACCTATCCAGGTGGGTTTGGCTTGGGCAAAGGACGCTACAACGCAAGCGGCAACTGGGAAGGCATGTATGCCATGGGTTTCCGAGACTCGCACGGTGATCCGTCATTCATGATCGGTTACGGCTGGATTCCGACCTGGGAACTTGGGAAATCTGAAGTTAGAGTGGGCGTCGGTCTGACTGGATTTCTGATGTCTCGTAAAGACTACTTTGGTGGCATTCCGTTTCCAGCCGCCTTGCCTGTCGCTTCTTTAAGCTACAAGAATCTTGCTTTGCAAGCAGCCTATGTTCCTGGCGGACAAAACAACGGCAACGTCGTCTTTATCTGGGGTAAATGGACGTTTCGATAACGCCAGCCCAACCTGAGAGACTTAGGAATTTCGGGGTTTAAGTTTTTTCAGTTTCAGAGCCAAACCGCATCGTGCGTGCCTGTTGGTGCACTCGGCAGCTCAAAACGTGCAGGTGTCAGACTCATTTGCTCGGCTGGACGAATCGCCGTCAGTCGACCTTGACTCGTTTCCATGGCGTGCAGCCACGGTCGGATTTCTTCATTGGTTAAATCAGGATCGCTATACCCTTGCTCACGCTCACCCAAGCTGCGTAACCAGTGCGCTGTTTGCGCCAGTGACACCCGAACGAGCCAACTGCCACCTTCGATAGAACGTCTACGCAAAGCGACCATCGCACCCCAAGCCGCCAGATAGCCTGTGGCATGATCCAATGCCTGACACGGCAACTGACCGGGCATGCCCAATCCTGCCGCCAACCCTTCTTCGTGCGCAATACCTGTTGCACTTTGCACCAAGCTATCAAAACCGCGACGTGTCGACCACGGACCGACATGTCCATAAGCAGACAGCGTGACATACACAAGCCCAGGGCGCGCTCTAGCCAGCAATTCAGGACTGAAATCTTTTTGAGCTAAACCACCTGGGCGATATGCCTGCAAGAAAACGTCGCTGTCCTGAACCAGCGCACGCAATTTCTCTGCATCTTCAGGTTTACGCAAATCCAAATGGGCTTGCCGTTTGCCCCGACCGGTATCCATCAACAGACCGTGCACTTGAGGCAAGTGCGGTGCACTAATGGCTAAAACATCAGCACCATGCTGAGCCAGTGCGCGTGCACCCACTGGTGCCGCAATAATCCGTGATAAATCCAGAACTCGAACACCCGACAATGGGCGCTCGACAGGCTGATCTCGCCCAATGGCTTCGACCGGCGCATCCCCAATACGCTGGATCTCCATGATCGGTAAACGAGACAAAGCACCTGCCTGCGGATGACGCGCCCACTGATCCGTGGTACGAACAGCCGCACCCACTAGACCTGCTTGCGCCAACTGAGTTTCAAACTGATCCGCATGCCAGTGTTGTAAGGCGTGGGCGACAGACTCCCGTGTCGGCTCGCAGCCTAGCAGCCGAAGAAACCCTTCCCGATGGTGATCAAACGTGGCATGCAAATGCATCCACTGGCGATTCACCGTCGGATACAGTCCATGCAATGCATGATGCCCTTGATTCAGAAGTTGGTCATTTAATCGCACATAGTGCTCTGACCGAAAACTTGCCAACGCATGGCGAACGGCAATGTCCACCGTCTGGTGTTGACCCGTTCGGTCAGCCCAGATCAACGCGGCCATCAGGGCTTGTGCACCAATCGTGCCCGCCGCCAGTTCACGGACATAAAACCGTGAAGGCAAACCAGGCTCATCATCGAATCGCAGATACTGTAGCTGTGATTCGGGCAACTGCCCAAGCTCCCAGAGCGTTTTAACGACAGACAGAGGTGTAGGCTCAGACATGCTTAACAAATTTGATCAAAGATGAGTCGATTATGCCCTTAAAACCATGCACATAGCGAATCGCACCCGTCATCGGGTTGCGAATCCGCGACGATCGGTCATTTTTTAGGTGAGAGGATCAAAATTTTTACTGTGTAAAATCAGCGCCAAACCAATTTATCGTAAGATGGTTTTACTTAGCTTAATGCGTTTTTTAGCGAAATTACGTTTTACCCTCATGCTTTACGGAACTCTTGTTTTTCCATGACATCCGTCAGATATGCGCCAAGCGCACAACCCCGTTATCGCTGGTTACATCACGAACTCCTCAAAGACTTACGCTTAGGCAAATATCCCATCGGCAGCGCATTTCCCACCGAAGAACAACTCGTTAAGCTGTATCAAGTCAGTCGCCAAACAGTCCGAGCAGCCACTCGCTTGTTGTGCGAAAGCGGGCTGATTCTTTGTCGCCGCCGCCTAGGGACCATTGTGATTGCCACGCAGCCTAGCAATCAAACTTTGTGCGCACCTCACTGCGCACAGAGCTACCGACAACAGAGTCTACGCACACGGCTCGTGGTGTTAGATAAGGCATGGAAACCACTCGATGCACAAACTCGACCACAATTTAATTGCCCGGCAAGTCACTGGTTACACGTCTATTGCATTCAGGAACGAGTTGATAACGCGCAGTTAAACGCACTGTCGGTTTTGTATTTACGCGATGAATATGCCGCCATCGTGGATCACCTACACACGCAAAGCGTCCATTTACCCGATTTACACCAGTCACTCTATGGTCAGCCGGTTGCCCGTATTGTTCAGACTATCCGTGCAGATGTTTTTCCGCCGCCACAGTTCCCATCGGAGCTTCTTACTCAATGCATCACTCCCCTTGCTTCTAAACAATTGACACCCGCCCCGCAAACCACGTACTGTCACTTAGATGCACAGGCGCAAATCATGAGTGCAATCACGCATTGTGATCAGCCGCATGACAACGAACTTAAAACCTGCTGGAATCTGGAGCCCATTTGTTGAAACCGAATCGAGCCCAAATGCGGATCGGCATTGATCTGGGCGGCACAAAAACCGAAGTCATCGTCTTGAATGCGATGGGCGACGTCTTGTTACGCGATCGCGTCCCGACACCGAGCCACGACTACTACGCCATTCTAGACACGATTCAGTCGCTCGTCGCACGGGCGCAAGTGATCACCGGCCCTGTTCCCCAGATTGGTGTGGGCATGCCGGGTGCGGCGGATCAGCACACGGGTTTAATCAAAAACGCCAATACCACTTGCTTGATTGGTCAACCTCTCGAAAAAGATCTGACGCTCAAACTCGGTTGTCCAGTCGTTCTAGAAAACGATGCCAACTGTTTTGTGCTGTCTGAAGCAGTCGATGGGGCAGCGGCAAACGACAACACCGTGTTTGGCGTCATTCTAGGCACGGGAGTGGGCGGCGGTTTGGCCTTCAATCAAACACTGTGGACAGGCTTACACCACATCGCCGGCGAATGGGGCCACAATCCGATTCCTTTGCGCTTTACACCCGCGAGCCCATCAGGCTCAGCCACCCTCAATTCAGCACCTTGGGTCGGCTTAGGGCGTCCTTGTTACTGTGGTCGTACAGATTGCGTAGAAACCCATTTATGCGGCCGTGGGCTTGTACAAACTTGGACGCATCTGTCGCAACACCCAGCTCCTGAAGAACTTAGTGTGCCTTGGATTGTTAATCAAGCCAAACAGGGAGATCCCACCAGTTCGCAAACGCTTGACCTTTATGCGCAACAGCTTGCCTGCGCATTGTCCACGATAATCAACCTACTAGACCCAGATGCCATTGTGCTGGGCGGCGGTTTAAGTCAGTTACCCGATCTGGCATCCAATGTGCAAAATTGGCTACCACAATTTGTCTTTAACACTCGTGTTGACACATCCATCTTGATTGCAGCGCACGGTGATTCCAGTGGCGTAAGGGGCGCCGCTTGGCTTTAATCCCACCCAACCTCGAGACCAACCTAAAACGCGCAGCTCACTCAGAACGTCCTAAGTCATTTTTTTGCGTAGAATTGGATCAACACCCATCATTACGGAGACAACTTTGAACACAGAAACTCAGAAACCTGGGGGTCGTATCATTACTGAACATCATGGACCCGTGACGGTTCTTAAGTTCGATTACCCCGAGCGTCGCAACGCACTATCAATGCCTATCCGCGAGCTTCTTAGCGAAGCCTTAAAAGCAGCCATTGCCGATGAAAACTGCCGTGCAATCGTGTTGACCGGTGAAGGCGCCCACTTTTCTTCTGGTGGCGACATCTCAAGCTTTGACAACCTGACTGCGATTTCAGGACGTCGTCGTATGCGTAAAACACACGATCTGATCGTGGAAACCATGATCGCCTGCGAAAAACCCATTATTGCAGCTGTTGAAGGTCACGCTGCGGGCGCTGGCATGTGCGTGGCCGCCAACTGCGACATCGCCATTGCGGCAGAAGGTGCCAAATTTACCTGCTCATTCAACAAGATCGGGCTCCTGCCTGACTTGGGTGGCCTCTGGTCCATTCCACAGCGAGTCGGACTGGGTCGCGCCAAATTGTTGATGATGACTGGACGCATGATCGATGCCAAAACTGCGTTATCCTACGGTTTGGTTGAAGAAGTTTGTGAAGATGGCAAAGCCCTCGAAACAGCCATCGCACTGGGTCAGGAAATTGCCCAAACCGCACCCCTTAGCAATGGTTTTACAAAAAATGTCCTGGCACGCGGTCCTCTGACATTGGAAGAACTGCTCGATGCGGAAACCGATATGCAAGGCTTGTTGTTTGGCAGCGAAGATTTCCGTGAAGGCCGTGATGCCTTTATGGAGAAGCGCAAACCTCAGTTCAAAGGTCGTTAAAACAAGGCCATAAAACGCAATAGACTGAGCAAAAGCACGCTTGCGTGATCGGTGCATCAAATTACATTTGGGGACGAATATGTCCCCATATTTTTTTAAAAAAGGAATTTCACAATGGGAAGCAGCGTTGAACTGACGGCATCTGATGGTCACCAATTGGACATGTATCTCGCCATGCCCGAAGGCACCCCAAAAGGAGCCGTCCTTATTTGTCCCGAAATCTTTGGCATTAACAGCCACATCCGAGCCGTTGCCGATGAATACGCTAAAGCCGGTTACATCGTAGGTGCACCTGCCTTGTTTGATCGTGTTCAACGCAAGTATGAGGCAGGTTACGAACGCAGCGATGTCGAGGCAGGTATCGCCATTATGCAACAAATCGTCATGGCCGATGCCTTAGATGATACCCACGCAGGGATCGAATACTTACGTCAGTTACACCCCAAAGTCGCCGTCATTGGCTACTGCTGGGGTGGCACAGTGGCCTGGGTGAGTGCAGCGCATCTGCCTTATCTGAATGCTGTCGTCGCCTATTATCCAGGTGGTCTGATTGCCAATGCAGAGCTCAAACCACAATGCCCCACTATGCTGCACTTGGGTGAACACGATCCAAATCCACCGGCCGATGCGGTGCGCACGGTCATGGCCGAGCACCCCACCGTCATGACGTATTTTTACGATGCAGGTCATGGTTTTAATTGTGATCAGCGCCCTTCTTATGCCAAAGACGCTGCCAAAACGGCTACAGAACGGACACTCGCCTTTTTAGATCTGAATGCTGCGCGTTGGATGATCGCTTAAATCGATCACTGATTCCGAATTCTCACGCATCCGCAGCTTACTTATCTAACACGCGCTTATCTTCAACGCGCGTATTCGAAACTTAGATACACACAAACTGCAGATGTAAAAATGGTGGGATAGCCCACCATTTTTATGAGCAGACCAACCTTCGACCTGCCACGTTCAAACCACGCTTAAATTACATCATAGGTGCGGGTTTGGGAGTATCCGGTGTGCTTGCAGGCAACGTTGGATATTCCACTTTAGGCTGATCACCAGTCAGCGTATTCAAGAAGGCGGTAATGGCCTTGATCTCTTGTTTACTCAGATCTGCACCCAGCTGGCTGGTACCCATGATGGCCACGGCTTCTTCCAGATCCCACACTTCACCGTTGTGGAAGTAAGGTGCTGTCAAAGCAATGTTACGCAGTGGACCTGCCCGGAAGACGTACTCATCGCTGGCCGTTTCGGTCACCATGAAGCGACCGCGATCGCTTTCTTTCAGCAATCCACCAGGACGCTGAACCACACCAAATGGGAAGTAGCCCTGACCACCGACGTTCACACCACCGTGACAACCCACACAGCCTTTGGTGATAAAGAGATTCAGACCGACGATTTCTTCGTCATTCAAAGCATCTTTACCTTCCAAGAATTGGTCAAACTTCGCGTTGGGAGTCACCAATGTGGTTTCAAACGCTTCAATGGCTTTGGCCATATTGTCAAACGTCACTGGGTTGTCCTGACCTGGGAACGCCGCCTTAAAGTGTTCCACATACTCAGGCATACTCAGCAGTGTGGTCACGACGTGCTCAGGGGTTGCGTTCATTTCAACGCTCGCCTGAATTGGACCTTTTGCTTGTTCAGCCAAGTCATCTGCACGACCATCCCAGAACTGAGCGATGTTAAAGACCGCATTCAGGACTGTGGGGGAGTTACGAGGACCTGCCTGCCAGCCGTGACCAACCGCGACTGGAATGTTATCGGCACCACCTGTACCCACACTGTGACAGGTGTTACAGGTAATGATATGACTGGAGGACAAGCGTGGTTCAAAGAACAACATCTTGCCAAGTTCAATCTGATTGGGATCAACTTTTCTTTCAGCGATCACAACTTCCGCTGTTGGAATGGGCGCAAACAATTGCTGCGACAATTCGCGCAACTCTTTCACGTTCACGTCTGAAGCAGCCATTGTCGCTGCACTGTAACCACAAAGCAGGGCCACGGATAAGCCTGTCATGCGCAATTTCATAGAAATACCTCTTATTCGAGTTGTAACCGTTTTATTGCCTACCGCTATCAAACCATACTTAATAGGCCGATGTGCTGATCTATATCAATTCACACGCATGAAACCATGCTTTGTCAAAGATTAACCACAATATCTGTAGGATTTTGTGAGTATCGAGTCAAAACGACCCTAATTTCTGTGACATCTTGTCCAACATACGATCAGCTCAAGCCCGCAAGAGACGAACCCTTAACCACAAATTAGGCAATACACACCTGATTTGTCAAGATAAAGTCAGTATTTAAAGGAAGAAAGGACTGAACGCGCAGTACAGACGGCAAAAAAGCCCGTGCAATGAATATCACAGGGGCTTTAAATTGGGGATCCTTGTTGATGTTTGGATCGCCTTGATTTTTGGACCGTCTACTTGGTCGGGGTGAGAGGATTCGAACCTCCGACTCCTGCGTCCCGAACGCAGTACTCTACCAGGCTGAGCTACACCCCGACGGTGTCACAAATTGAAGAGCACGATTTTAGCAGTTTAAATGCCAAAGTCACGCTAAAAAAGCATCGATCAAAAAACTCGATCAAGCGAACTTTGTGCCACTTTTGCGAGATGTTTCGTCCATGCATTGTCAGGCAAAGCTTTCAGGGCATCGAGTGCCAGATTGACCTCTGCTTGCGCTGCATCGCGGGTGTGTTCCAGTGCATCAGTGTCTCGAATCGCATGACCGACCTCTTCAAAATCACCCTCACCACCCTCTTCAATGGCTTTGCGAATCAAGGCTCGTTGCTCAGGCGTGCCAACTTCCATCGCACGCAGTAGCGGCAACGTTGGCTTACCTTCACGCAGATCATCACCGACGTTTTTACCGAGTGTTTGCGCATCACCTGAATAATCCAGCAAATCATCCACCAGCTGAAATGCAGTCCCCAAATGGCGTCCATACGTTGCCAACGCATCGCAATAGCCTTCTGGCGCATCAGCCAAAATGGCACCACAACGAGCGGCCGCCTCAAACAGTTTGGCGGTTTTAAAGCGCACGACTGTCAGATATCGTTCTTCGGTTACTTCCGGATCATGAACGTTGAGTAATTGCAACACTTCGCCTTCAGCAATGACGGTTGTTGCCTGTGCCATGGTCTGCATAATCGACATACGACCAATGTCGACCATCATTTCAAACGATCGTGAGTACAGATAATCGCCAACCAACACACTAGCTGCATTGCCAAAGACGGCATTGGCAGTCGAGCGACCACGGCGCAAATCCGACTCGTCCACCACATCATCATGCAAAAGAGTTGCGGTGTGAATAAACTCCACCACAGCGCCCATCAGCGCATGCTGAGTGCCTTCATAGCCGCAGACCTTGGCAGCGAGCAATACCAGTGCAGGCCGCAGACGCTTGCCGCCCGAGCCAATGATGTAGTCACCGATGGTTCGGATTAACACCACGTCGGATTGCAGCCGGTCTCGGATCACCGCATCAACGGATTTCATGTCCTCGGCAATCGGGGCGAGGAGATCATTCATAGGTTCTTGTGACAATTTCTTTTGACTTTCAATCGGTTAAATAGTATAGTTGCGAGTTCGGAAATTTACCGAATTTATCAACACAGGCAAACCAAGAGGTTAACCCATGTACGCGGTCATAAAAACCGGAGGCAAACAGTATCGCATTGCTGCCGGCGAAAAACTCAAGATAGAACAGATACCAGCAGACATTGGGCAAGAAATCACCCTTGACAACATCCTGTCTGTCGGCGAAGGCGATCAAATTAAGATCGGTACGCCCACAGTTGAAGGTGCTGTTGTGAAGGCTAAAGTTCTTGCTCACGGTCGCCACGACAAGATCAAGATTTTCAAGATGCGTCGCCGTAAGCATTATCGCAAACAGCAAGGGCATCGTCAGAATTATACGGAAATCCTTATCGAGTCGATCTCTGCCTAAGTTCGGCAGATTCGATTGTTAGCAGGAGTCAAACATGGCACAGAAAAAAGGCGGCGGCTCAACGCGTAACGGCCGCGATTCCCAGGCCAAACGACTGGGCGTCAAAGCATATGGCGGTCAGAGCATTCTGGCTGGTTCCATCATTGTCCGCCAACGCGGCACCCGTTTTCATCCGGGCGTTAACGTTGGAATCGGCAAGGACCACACTCTCTACGCATTAGCAGATGGCAAAGTTCAATTTGGCACAAAAGGCAAACTGAACAAGCCCACAGTTTCTATCGTGACTGAATGATAGAAACTCGCGACTAAATGCGCGTGGCCCTGTCGGTTCCGGCAGGGCCAATTTTTTTTGAAGATCATTATGAAGTTCGTTGACGAAGCCACAATTGACGTCATTGCAGGCAGAGGCGGTCACGGCTCGGCCAGTTTCCGACGTGAGAAATTTATTCCTAAGGGCGGACCCGATGGGGGTGACGGTGGGCGCGGTGGCAGCGTCATCGCTGTTGCTGACCGCAACATCAACACACTGATCGATTTTCGTTATCAGCGCAAACATGCTGCCGGTAATGGTGAAAACGGCCGTGGATCTGCCATGTATGGCGCGTCCGGCAAAGATCTCACAATTCGCGTCCCTGTTGGCACAGTGTTCTATAACGTCGAGACGGGCGAAGAGATGCACGACTTGGCTGTCCATAATCAAAGCTGTGTGATCGCCAAAGGCGGACGCGGCGGTTTGGGCAACCTGCACTTTAAATCCAGTGTCAACCGAGCACCCCGACAATTCACTAAAGGCACCCCCGGTGAAGAGTTCCGTATTCGCATGGAACTGAAAGTTCTGGCTGACGTTGGCTTACTGGGCATGCCCAATGCAGGCAAATCGACGTTGATTCGACAAATCTCGAATGCACGTCCCAAAGTCGCTGATTACCCCTTTACAACGCTACACCCTAATTTGGGTGTTGTGCGCACCTCACCGAACCACAGCTTTGTGGTGGCAGACATTCCCGGGTTAATCGAAGGCGCGGCAGACGGTGCCGGTTTAGGTCATCAATTTTTACGTCATCTGAGCAGAACGCACATTTTGTTGCATCTGGTCGATGTCTCTAGCCCCGATCCGGATGAAGATCCCATCCCGATGGCCGTTCAGGAAATGCAAGCGATTGAAAACGAGTTAGAACTCTATGATGCAGAACTCGCACAAAAGCCGCGCTGGCTCGTGCTCAACAAGCTGGACATGACCCAAGACCCCGAAGCGGTTAAAAACCAATTCATTGAAGCAAGCGGTTGGCAAGGTCCCGTCTACGCAATCTCTGCGTTAACCGGCGCCAATGTCGAGCCGTTGGTCTGGGACTTGCAAAAAGCCGTTGATGCAGCGCATCAAGCGTTACACCCCGAAGACACACCAACCGATGCGGATGCGGTTGAAATCGATCCGCGATTTGATCCTTCACGTTCAGACGGTGACTTATGAGCACACCCCCTGTCCAAAACTTGACCGATAGCAATCGGCTCATCATTAAAGTCGGCTCTACCCTCGTGACAAACAATGGTCAGGGTGTGGATCAAAAGGCAGTCGCCCATTGGGCCGCACAAATTGCCCGTTTACGGGACATGGGAAAATCGATTGTGCTCGTTTCTAGCGGTGCGATTGCGGAAGGTATGACACGTCTTGGCTGGTCTAAGCGTCCGACCGAAAAGCATGAACTCCAAGCCGCAGCCGCTGTGGGACAAATGGGACTGGCACAAGCCTACGAAAACGCGTTTGCCCCCTTTAACATTCAGACCGCACAAATCTTGTTGACTCATGATGATTTGTCAGACCGTTTGCGTTATCTGAATGCTCGCTCCACGATTTTTACTCTGCTGCACCTCGGTGTCATTCCAATCGTCAATGAAAACGACACGGTATCCACCGAAGAGATCAAACTTGGGGACAACGACACACTTGGTGCGTTGATTACCAATCTCGTCGAAGCAGACGCCCTGATTATTCTGACCGATCAGCGTGGTTTATACGACAGCGATCCCAGAAAAAACCCAGATGCGAAATTCATCTCCCAAGCCAGTGCAGGGGATTCTGCCCTTGAACAGATGGCTGGAGGCGCAGGCAGTCACCTCGGTAAAGGCGGCATGCTCACCAAGGTCTTGGCCGCCAAACGGGCTGCACGCAGTGGTGCACATACGGTCATTGCCTCGGGCCATAAAGAAAACGTCTTGCTGCGTTTGTGTGAAGGCGAGTCCATCGGTACTTTGCTAACCGCCAGTCAGTCGGTGCTTTCCGCTCGCAAACAGTGGATGGCCGATCATTTGCGACTGCGTGGTCGCATCATTTTGGATGATGGCGCCATTCAAGCCTTGTTGCACGACGGCAAGAGCCTTTTATCGGTCGGCGTCAAAGCCGTTGAGGGCAGTTTTGAGCCGGGCGATCTAGTGGCCTGTATTGATGGCGAAGGTCGTGAACGTGCCCGAGGCTTAATTAACTATTCAGCTCGCGACACTCGATCGATTATGGGCAAACCCAGTCATTTAATTCCATCGATTCTAGATACGCTCACGAGCTCCGAACTGATTCATCGCGACAATCTCGTCATTCTGACCTGATGCGCTGTTTTACGGACACCAGATTGCTCATCTGACCACGGTGAACAATCTGGTCGTGCAGACAGACAAGACCCAACCTTGCAACCTAGAAGGTATCGGCGGTATTTTAGGCGAAATCGATCCTATAAACCGCGTCACTCCGTACTCAGTTTTTCGTTTTTGATTGTATGTTTCTCGTTCTATTTTTGTTCGAAAAGTTTTCTTTTCAGGGACACAATTGTCGGCAACGTCAACTGAACAGAAGAAATCTTTCTTACAGATTTTCCTAAGAATTTTCGTGACGTTCTGATTGTGCAAAAAGCTTGTGCCGCCGGTGCTGCTGACGGTGATCCACGGGCGGCCCGCAAACCGGCTCTGGTCAACGCAGAACGGGATAATAGGATTCTCTGAGAAACAATCGCGATTGACACGTGCTACCATAAAACCCACAAATGACACGGTGCACCTCATGCTCGAGGGCTTCTGACCGTACAAAAAAACTAAAGAGACGAATGACAAAATCCTCTCGTGTGACACCCCAGCCAGTACTTTCGGTGTTCGATGCCATCACCATCATGGTAGGGTTGGTCGTCGGTATCGGAATTTTTCGTACACCCTCAGTCGTGGCCAGCCACGTAACATCCGAATGGATGTTTTTGCTGGTCTGGGTAATGGGAGGGGTCATCACACTTGTCGGGGCGCTATGCTATGCTGAACTTTCCTCGACACATCCCGACGCAGGCGGCGAATATCATTTTCTCTCACGTGCCTACGGTCAGCGCATAGCCATGCTGTTCGGTTGGGCGCGATGCACCGTGATTCAATCCGGGGCGATTGCGGCTGTCGCGTTTGTGTTTGGCGACTATGCGAACCAATTGCTATCACTGGGACCACACGGCCCTGCCATCTACGCCGTGCTGTCTGTCTTGCTGGTCGGCGGCATTAACGTAGTCGGCACGGTTCAAAGCAAACAGCTCCAAATCACAGTCACCGCCATCGTCTTTGGCGCAATCACAACCATCATTGGATTTGGCCTCTTGGGAACACCGACGTCTGCACCACCTACCCCCGTCGTCGAACCGCACACTGCTACGCTGGGCATGGCCATGGTGTTCGTGCTGCTGACCTATGGTGGTTGGAACGAAACAGCCTACCTGAGCGGAGAGCTTCGAAATCCACAACGTAATATGATCCGTGTTCTGGTGCTAGGCACCTGTATTCTAGTGCTGTTCTATCTACTGGTTAATTTCGCACTGCTGTCCGTTTTAGGGTTGGACGGTTTGCGTTCGTCCGATGCAGTCGCAGCCGACATGATGCGTCAGGTCGCGGGTCCTAAGGGTAGTACAATCGTCACAGTCGCCATCATTGTTGCGGCCCTCTCAACCCTAAACGCCACGGCTTTTACCGGCGCGCGGGTGTTTTATTCGATCTCGAAAGATTTACGTATTGGAGGCGGCTGGATGGGGACATGGGATGAGCGCGGCAAGACGCCTGCCAACGCACAGATCATTCAGTGCGGCTGGGCCTTGGTGTTGATTGCTGTCGGCGCCGGTCATCCGGATGGTTTTGCGGCAATGGTCAATTACACGGCACCAGTCTTTTGGGGCTTCATGTTATTGGTGGCGCTGGCACTGTTTGTTCTCCGCTGGCGCTTCCCCCATATAGACAGGCCTTATCAGGTTCCTCTATACCCACTTACACCCATCCTTTTTGTCCTGTTCTGCAGCTACATGCTGTATTCAGGCATCCTGTATGCCGGCCAGGCTGGCTGGATCGGTCTGGCGGTGTTGGCCGCTGGTTTGCCAATTTTACTATTGAGAAAAACAGAAGCGCCCATACCTTCGACACGCTCACCTTTTCTGTAACCCACATTGAGTGATCAAGACACCTATGACACTATCAAACTATTCTCACACGATGTATCGATTCATGGCCGCGACTGTGCTGGCGCTGAGTTTGGGGACTATTCACGCACAAGATGCTACAAATGTGCAGAACAATGAGGCATACGAGCCCAGGGTCGGACAAGTCGGTAAAGATGTCATGTGGGTGCCCACGCCCCAGTCACTGGTAGACCAAATGTTAAAAATGGCAGCAATCACACCCGAAGACTATCTGGTGGATCTTGGCTCGGGTGATGGTCGTACGGTGATTACCGCGGCACAACGTGGCACTCGCGCTCACGGGATTGAGTTCAATCCGGATCTAGTCGAGCTCTCTCGCCGGGCAGCAAAGCTAGCAGGCGTGTCCGAAACAGCCACGTTCACCCAGGGCGATATTTTTGAAACAAACTTCTCTGATGCGACAGTGGTCACTTTGTTCCTGCTTCCAGAACTGAACCTACAGCTTAGACCGACGCTACTGGATATGAAACCCGGTACACGCATTGTATCGAACTCTTTTGACATGGGCGACTGGGAAGTCGACGATTCTGCCCATGCCACCACCGATTGCACATCTTACTGCTATGCGTATAAGTGGATCGTTCCAGCCAAAGTCGCAGGGACATGGCAATTGGACGATCGCGTTTCCCTGACCCTCGATCAAAACTACCAAAAACTGACCGGCTATCTGATGGAGGATGGGCGACGGTACGAAATCGATCATGCAGCCTTGCAGGGTGCAGATATCGCCTTCACCGCCAACGGTCGACAATATACGGGCGAAGTGAGCACGAATCAGATGACGGGTCGTGATCAGCACGGAAATCTTTGGACTGCCACGCGCATGTACTGATTACACCGGTCATTTTACCTCCTAACCACAAACCCGTATCCTGGCGCGGGGGCACACAAATCAAGGGAGAAGTTCGCTATCTGTCAGGGCGAGGACAAATTCGTGACGCTGACCGCCCCTGAGTCAGCGTAATCACGATACCAACCAACGCCCCGAATGGTGCGCTGAAACGTTCACACCGTCAGAATAAATAGCCCGTCGCCCGTTGTCTAGCGACACAAGATACAACCGCTCACAACGGCGAGCGATCGCTCAGCACTCGTGACAAAATGTCAGCTGATGCCGCATCTTTGACCGCAATGGCAAACGTCCCCCCTGTAATCGGCTCCTGAACAGGGAGCACTTTGAACAAGCCACCCTGCCACAGCAGGGTGATGAGGACTGGAGGAGACTGCGTAGCTTGTGCCAGACGTGTGGCCGCATCGGGCGAGACCATCACCCCCACAAAATAAGTCCCACTCGCGTCACGCATAGGCTCCACCATTTCAATGGCAGATCCTTTAAACAAAGGCTCGGGTTGCACATAGACTGTTGGGTTACCTAAAGGCCCCATTTTGAGTTGCCAATTGGCATAGGGCGTGTCTTTCGCCACATGAAAGACCATTTGATCCCGTGTTTCAACCGGTGGATAAATTGAATCCCAGATGGCTCCACAACCCGACAAACCCAGACACAACAGCGCAATCAACGCTGTGCGCAGACCCAGAACGCCTTGCTTCACAACACCCACCTGACTTCTCCCAAGACGACTGATTGGTTGGAATTGTTAACCATTTGAAATGAAATGTTTGCACCAGACACTTGCATGAGAAACCCCAAGCAAGTGTCCGATTATAAAAACGCTGAACTACAAAAACACTGAATTAGGCCTTAGGCATTGTGCTTGCAGGCACCCAGACACGTCCATCAAACAACATACGGGCAGTTCGGTAGAAGGAGCCTGCGAGCGCTTTCCACTCACCCTCTTCCTGCACCACATCGGCACCTACCGTCAGTACACCAGAAGGCATGCCCAGACGCAATGCACCTTGCGCTGGCGTGTCAGACGACAGCATCTGTGAAACCACAGTGCCTGTCATACGGGCTGCAACGGCTGTACACAATGAAACCGTCAATGGCAACGCACGGTGTGGCTGACCATTGGACATCACACGGGCAACCAGATCAATATCTTTAGCAGGCACGCTATCACCCGACAAGGTTGGGTTGTCCGCTGCAGGACTCACAAACCCAATAAAGGGCACACTGGTTGTCGTGCGTGCACTCTCCAGATCAGGTGCAATACCCATCGCAACCGATGCACGAATACGAATCTCGTTGAGTAGCTTTAAGAGTTCAGGACGACTTTCCACTTCGTCTGGCAATTCCAGACCGGTCAGTCCAATGTCTTTGGCACGCACAAACACGGTGGCATTGGCGGCATCAACCATCGACACTTCCAGTTGTCCCAAACCTGGGATCTCCAGCGTATCGAGCACTCGACCTGTTGGCAGTAACTTACCGGTTGTTGCACCACCTGGCTCCACAAAATCCAGTTTGATCGGCGAACCCGTTCCACCCACACCTGGAATTTCCAGATCACCACCATAAACAGTCGCACCGTCTTGCGTAGCAAATGTACTGTGGATGATTTTCTGGGTATTGGTGTTGTGAATACGTACAGTCGTACTGGTTCCTGTCGCTTTCACCAAGCCTTGATCCACGGCGTAAGGTCCCACGGCAGAGCTCATGTTGCCGCAGTTGCCCCGATAATCCACGCGGGCGTCTTTGACCTGCACCTGTGCAAATGTGTAATCCACATCGGCATCCGGATGTGTTGACGGTCCGATAATGCACACTTTGGATAACGATGAAACCCCACCGCCCATCCCATCGAGCTGACGACCATAGGGATCGGGAGAACCCATTGCTGCCAAGAAGATCGGTGCCCAATCGTCACGATTTTCAGGCAAATCGCGCGGATGAACCATCAGTGCTTTACTGGTACCGCCCCGCATAAATACAGCTGGTAATGATTTTTGTGACACGATTTATTCCCCTTATCAAAAATTAATTCACAGCATATTCAAAGTATTTACTCACAAACACCGATATCCGCGTTTGTGCCATTGCGTTGATTTTTAGTGTGCGCTTGTTGACCATGGCTTGCCAAGGCACGCTCGCGCGCTGCTTTACTCAATTGTGCAATTTTACCGGCCCGGGCTTTTTCCAGATGTTGTTTCAACAGTGCTGCAGCGGCAACCCGATCCCCACTGGCCAGACAATCCAAAATCGCCAGATGCTCGACACACTGTCGTCGCACACGATCTCGATCCGCAGCCGTTTCTCGGTATTCCAGCAAGCTGCGCAACTGATTATGCCGCATCACTGTTTGCTCAACAAAGCGATTACCCGACAGTCTGGCTAGCCCTTCATGAAAGTTTGCGTTCGCCTGCACCATTTGCGCATGCGTGGCTGTTTCATAGCCACCATCCACCAACTCTTGTTGCTCGGCGCGCATTCTATCTAAAAGTGTCAGGTCCAACTCAAAGCTTTCCATTTGCAATGCCGATGGCTCAAGCACAATGCGCAAATCATAGCTTTGTGCGCAACTCTGCGGCCCATCGATCATCGGTAAAAACGCCCAACCTTTACTGGTTCGTTGCTCGATCCACCCTTCATTGGCTGCTCTGGTTAAGACACGGCGCATACGCTCACGCGTAAGGTTATAACGACGCATGGCTTCAATTTCACTGAGTACATCTGGCAGACATCCATCTAAGCGATCACGCGCCAATGCCAAATAAGCCTGATCCTCATCCGAAGTCGGCAATGTCTCTTCCAAGGCTGCCAATTCACTACCGTCATACGCCAAGAACAGACCTCGTTTGGGAGGCCTTGTTTCGACCAAACCCTGCTCAGCCAAAAAGGCCAAAGCGCCCCGAATGGGCGAGCGCGATGCGCCAAGCACTTGTTCCAACGATTGCTCTGTCAAGTGATGGCCGGCGGGCAAACGTTGCGTACGCGCATATTCAATCACGCGGTTAGCCAGCGCGAGATGCAATGGGTTCGTTTGGGGCGCAGAAGGCACTTTATGTTCACTCAACCGTGAAAAAGACATTTGGGAATCTCGAGTTTTATATTGTATGATGATGGCACTCCGTACAATACCATTTTTTTATGTAGGCGGTCATGTCCAATCAATCAACCAGTCTTTCTACACTGCAAGACTTGAATATTCAAGGCAAAACAGTTAAGTACGCACCCATTGGCGATATCCCGGGTGTCGACAAACTCCCCTTCTCATTGCGTGTCTTGCTTGAGAACCTTGTACGTCAACAATCCGTTCACGGTCGAGATTCCCGTGAAGAAATCGATTCATTGCTTAATCGTCGTGCAGGCGATGGCATTACGTTTTACCCGGCGCGTGTGTTTGGGCAAGACATTCTCGGACTTGTGATGCTTCTCGATATGGCTGCCATGCGTGAAGCCGTCGAAGACGCAGGTGGCGATCCTTCTCAAGTCAGCCCCAAAGTTCCGATCGACGTCATTATTGACCACTCACTGCAAGTTGACAGCTGGGCCAACATTAAAGCCGCAGACATCAACCTCGCCCGTGAATACCAGCGCAATGCTGAGCGTTTTGCGTTCTTGCGCTGGTGTGGCAGCAGTTTTGATGGGGTGAAAGTTGTGCCACCCGGCAAGGGCATCATGCACCAGCTTCACCTAGAAAACATCGGTCGCGTTGTCTGGACGGATGACAAAAACGGTCAAACCATTGCATATCCTGACACCTGTGTCGGAACCGACAGCCATACCCCCATGATCAATGGCTTGGGTATTCTGGGCTGGGGTGTGGGTGGCATTGAAGCTGAAGCCGTCATGGTGGGCTTGCCTGTCACCATCTCATTACCCGAGGTGCTGGGCATTGAACTCAAAGGTCGCCTGCCCGATGGCGTGCTGCCAACTGACCTGGTCTTGGTCATCACACAAAAATTGCGCGAAATCGGCGTTGTCGGCAAGTTTGTTGAGTTTTTCGGTCCCGGACTTGAAGAACTGTCACTGGGTGACCGTGGCATGATCGCCAACATGGCACCTGAATACGGCGCAACCGCGGTGTTCTTCCCAATCGATGATCGCGCAATCGACTACATGCGCATGACCGGTCGCCCTGAAGACCTGATCACCATGGTCGAAGCCTACAACCGCGAACAGAAATTGTGGCGTGATGCAGACACACCCACGCCTGAGTTTGATTCTGTCATCACTATTGATCTGGACAGCATCCGTCCCTGTATTTCCGGACCTAGCAATCCAGAAGATCACTTGGATCTGACCGAAGCCGCTCAAGCTTTCCAAACCCATCATCAGCGTATCGGTGGTCGCCCTGTCGATCTGAGCAAATCCTATGCTGTTGAGGGCGAAGAATTCCCCCTGCATGATGGTGACGTTGTCATTGCCGCGATTACATCGTGCACCAACACCGCCAACCCAGCCAACATGATGGCTGCTGGTTTAGTGGCACAGAAAGCCGCCGCATTGGGTCTACGCAGCAAACCTTGGGTCAAAACTTCACTCGTACCTGGCAGCCAAGTTACAGCCGATGTTCTGGTTCGTGCGGGTCTGCAAGACAGCTTGGATGAATTAGGATTCCAGATTGCCGGATTTGGCTGCACCACCTGTAACGGTGGCTCAGGTCCTCTACCACCCGCCATTTCTAAAACAATCAATGACAACGATCTGGTCACCACCTCGGTGCTGTCCGGAAACCGTAACTTTGATGGTCGTATTCACCCGGACGTGCGCGCAAACTACTTGGCCTCACCCGCCTTAGTGGTGGTGTATGCACTGGCAGGTTCGCTGACCATTGATGTCACCCGCGATCCATTGGGCACCGATCAAAACGGCAACCCAGTTTATCTGCGCGACATTTGGCCCACAGCTAAAGAAGTCTCCGATGCCATTGACCGTGGCTACAGCGACCGTGACCTCTTTATCGAACGCTATGCTGAGTTGTACGAAGGTGGTGAGCCTTGGGATGCACTAGCAACCGCCAGTAGCGACCGCTTTGACTGGCAGCCTGAAAGTAACTACATCCGCAAACCGCCCTATTTTGAAGGGCTATCCCGTGAAGCAGCGCCTGTGAAAGATATTCAGGGCATGCGTCCGCTGGCGATTCTGGGTGATTCCATCACCACAGACCATATCTCACCCTCAGGTGCGATCAGCTTAGGCACACCTGCGGCCGACTTCCTGTTGTCTAAGGGCGTTGAACAGCGTGATTTCAACAACTACACCACACGTCGTGCAAACCACGAAGTGGTCATGCGTGCCACCTTTGCCAACATCCGTTTGCGCAACCACATGGTGCCCGGTGTTGAAGGCGGAATCACTAAAGTGATGCCCGAAGGCGAGCAAATGCGCATCTTTGAAGCGGCTCAGACCTACTTGGAACGAAAAACACCACTCATCGTGATCGCTGGTAAGAACTACGGCTGTGGTTCTTCACGAGATTCAGCTGCGAAAGGTGTCGCATTGTTGGGTGTGCGTGCTGTTGTGGCCGAAGGTTTTGAGCGAATTCACCGCACCAACTTAGTCGGTATGGGTGTACTGCCCTTAGAGTTCCAGCCTGGCACGAATGCAGAAACACTCGGACTGGATGGTACCGAAACGTTTGATGTCATCGGACTGGAAGACCGTCTGGGTGTGCGTTCACTGGTGGATCTGGTAATTCACCGCGTCAATGGTGAAACACAAACCGTTCCATTGACTGTCCGCTTAGATACGACCGAGGATGTCGAGTACTGGCGTAACGGTGGCATTCTGCCACGCGTGTGGCGCCACTACCTGGATGAGCAGAACATCGCTTAATTCTGAGAAGCAGCAAAAACAGGGGGGCGTGATCAAACCAATCACGGCCCCCTGTTTTTATCTAGCTTCCTTCAATCAGCGAGATACGACTAATGAAGCATGACAACATGTCATCATCTTTGCTCTCTGGCGCCAGACAGCTCAACCAGTTCTTTTGCTTGGCTCATTCCCTCACCAACCATGGCCCAAAACTCTTCTTTGGCCATTGGTTCTGCAGGCACAGCACCTAATCGCACAAAGTCCTCTTGAATTTTAGGATTCTCAAGCGATTTTGTAAGTGCCTCATTTAAACGATTTAACACCTCATCAGGCGTGCCTTTCGGGGCAACCAAACCGTACCAAGAGCTCATGTAAAAGTCAGGTACACCCGCTTCTTCAAAAGTCGGCACATCAGGTAATGCGGCTAACCGCTCCTTTGCAGTAATCGCCAATGGTTTCACCTTACCTGATGACACAGGCGTCAGTGCGCCCGTTGTAATGATCGAATCAACACGACCAGCCATCAGATCAGTAAATGCAGGTGCCGTACTCTTAAATGGAACATGCAACAGATCAATGCCCGTTTTTTGCATAAAGCTTGCACCCGCCAGATGCTGTGAAGAACCAACGCCACCAGATGCAATCGTCAACTGACCTGGATTCTTCTTCGCATAGTCCACAAAATCTGCAACATCGTTTTGAGGCGAATCTGCTGGACCTCCAGCTGCCCATCCAACAATCATTTGGATCGGACGCTGCGGAAAAATATCTGCCTGCGCAGTTGCACTAAAAAAACAGGGTTGTTGTCGCAACAACTGATGCAAGCAACTGGGTTAAAAGATTTTTATTCATCACAATCTCGACGTTGATTAACTACACAAACTTACAACCCAAAGACTTCAGACGCTCATCCACCCAGCTGGTGTCATCTGTGCCACTTTGAATCATCGCCAACGACTCTTCTTCTTGCGCATGTTTTTTGACAGTTGTCTGATAAACCTCTTCGGTTAAATCAAAAGGCACACTCACCACACCATCCGCATCACCCACAATCAGATCACCTGGCTCAATCACCATGCTGCCCAGACAAATTGGCACATTGATCTCTCCAGGACCATCTTTGTAGGGTCCACGATGGGTCACGCCCAAGGCAAAGACCGGAAATTGGCCTGAAGCGATTGTTTCTGAATCCCGGACCGCGCCGTTAATGACAATTCCGCCCAATTTGCGGTAAATCGCTTTGGCCACCATGAGTTCTCCGATAATCGCATTCGTCAGATCACCACCTGCGTCCACCACAATAACGTCACCCTCTTGAGCCATCTGCAATGCTTTATGCACCATGAGGTTGTCACCCGGGCGGCAACGAACCGTCAGTGCCGGACCAGCCATAACTCCACCTTGATGCATAGGGCGCAGTCCTGCACTCGCCGCCTGCAGACGCGACATCATGTCGCTGATATTGGCAACTGGTAACGATGAAAACTTTTCTACAGTCTGCTGACTCACTGCACGCTCACGCTGTCTTACTTGAAAACCAACCATCATGCTTCCCCTTTGTTTTTAAAGAAATCTCTTGTCACACCAATTGTTCGCGCAGAGTACCTGAACAAACAAGTGTCGTGCAAGAATAACATTGAGCGCTCTATGTGAACTACCACGTCAGCACAGCACACGCAGCCCTGCTATCGGTATTTATCAAGCGCCTTGTCCGGTTGATCATGCGACCAGATTGATCTTTTCTACCTGCTCAGTTAGGTCATTACGCGCGTTAAATTTCACTTCACTTGGGCATCTCGAATAACCCCCACATTGAGGGCGCCGATTTCCTAAAATGATCCTGTTGCCACTTTTTGTCCGTAAGCACCTGAAACCTGGTGCCATCAAACTCGAACTCTTTGCCGATGAGCATCAGCGCGAGAAGCTGGATCAGATCGGTGACCCCCTGACCAATCTCGATGCGCTCCTGAACTTCAAAGCCCTGTCAGCACGAGTCGGCGGACGATGGCGCCGTTTTTTTGCTCTACCCAGGCCTGATCGTTCTTCTTGTACGCCCGTGAGCGCGTTTGCTCAAGATGATGCGCTTGGCAGTAATCAAATACTGTCTGATTCATAAAGGCACTATCGTTATCGGTGTCGATACCTCGCATTGGAAAGGGTATGTCGGTGGCCACTTTAGCAAATCCTTGGACGACGAGCGTTTGATTGCGCACGGGCAACGCCACGCATTCGGTCCAACCCGTGGCAATGTCGGTGAGCACTAGGCTGTGTACAAAGTCGCCATCGCGCTTGGGGCCACCGCAATGCTCAACCATATCCACTTCAAAAAAGCCGGGCGGTGGATCACGCCAATCGGCAAAAGTGCGTACGGGAATACTGCGTCGTATCGCGGCACCCACGCCAGTGCGCCGTCGGCGCTGCCCATCGATCCGCTGTCTGGTGGGCGCCAGCACGCGGTCAATCGTCGCCGCGCTGATGCACAGCAGCTTCTGTTTAATGACGGGATCCAGATCCAGGTGCTCGTGGCTTTCCATCGCTTGGATCAACAGCGGAATCAAGGCCTTGAGCCGTTTCCCAGAGCACAACCAGAGCTTGACGCACGGCTTCGTCATAGACGCGATTGCGGTGCGACCTGCGAGCGCTATCCTGGTCTGGAACAGCATTTAACAACCGTATGGCGTACTTGCGATGGTAGTGGGTGAGTGCCACAAACTCATCGAGTATCAGGCCTTTTTCATCTCGGCTTGCATTCCGGTAGCGCTGATCTGCCTCGTCATGGTGTGCTCCCGCCGGACCATCCGATGGGTAACATAGTACATGAGGCAACAGCTTATCGCGGGTAACAAAAACGATGAGTCAATGCGCCGGCCAAGTTAATTGACGCGCACCGGCCAAGATAGTTGACGTTGAACAGGTACAAAATTTTATCCGCAAGAAACACCCCCACATACGTGGGGAAGACTTGCTCCGCGATTCCAGCCGGTTGCGCACGTCGGAAACACCCCCACATACGTGGGGAAGACCTGCAGAAAGGTTGCCGGTCTGGGACTGCAAGGGAAACACCCCCACATACATGGGGAAGACGCCCGCTCTGATACCCATGGGCCGATAAGATTGGGAAACACCCCCACATACATGGGGAAGACTCGCTTCAGAGATAGAATCAGTCTTTTTCCCTAGAAACACCCCCACATACGTGGGGAAGACCCAGCCTTGCCTGCACATTCCCAAACCCTATTGGAAACACCCCCACATACGTGGGGAAGACACATCTTCAAGAGACAGAAAGTCTTCTTCGAAAGAAACACCCCCACATACGTGGGGAAGACCATGGCGCTGCATGAAGTCACCAACGGGACTGGGAAACACCCCCACATACGTGGGGAAGACCGCACATCCTTCGCGAAAAGGGCGGGAGCGATAGAAACACCCCCACATACGTGGGGAAGACTTATTTTTTCTACTCGTACGAAAGTTTTTACTGGAAACACCCCCACATACGTGGGGAAGACGCGTACAACGCATGGCGGCGCAGCCGTGGATAAGAAACACCCCCACATACGTGGGGAAGACGCAAACTGACCCGCGTGGAGCGTGCTGGATCTGGAAACACCCCCACATACGTGGGGAAGACCGTTTAATGCGCCGGACAAGCGATCCTCGATCAGAAACACCCCCACATACGTGGGGAAGACAGAATCGCGCGTGTGTCTGGGCTGAGTGGCGCGGAAACACCCCCACATACGTGGGGAAGACTATAAGATAGTGCACTTACTTCATCAGTACGGGGAAACACCCCCACATACGTGGGGAAGACTCCCAGTCGTGGCACTGGAGGTGAGAAAACATAGAAACACCCCCACATACGTGGGGAAGACCATCACAATAGTGCCTCGCTATCCAGTCAGGGGGAAACACCCCCACATACGTGGGGAAGACGGAGCAAGTGGGGTATGACTGGCTTGCTCAATAGAAACACCCCCACATACGTGGGGAAGACCATATCCATATAGCGGGTATCCGCTTGCAAGAGGAAACACCCCCACATACGTGGGGAAGACCCCTCAGAACCGCCCTCACCTGAACCCTCAGCAGAAACACCCCCACATACGTGGGGAAGACTGATAGAAAAATTGTTGCTTGATCTTGATGCGAGAAACACCCCCACATACGTGGGGAAGACGCCCTATTCGCTGACCCCTCTGATTTTAAGTTAGAAACACCCCCACATACGTGGGGAAGACCAGGCTGGTGACGTTAGGCTCAGGCTGGTGACGGAAACACCCCCACATACGTGGGGAAGACTTTCTTTGGTTTGCTAATAATGTTTTCTGCTAAGAAACACCCCCACATACGTGGGGAAGACGCAGCGTTAGTTTTTTGCGCTTTGATTAGCTCAGAAACACCCCCACATACGTGGGGAAGACGCATTAGCGACGACTGGTTGCGATACATCACCAGAAACACCCCCACATACGTGGGGAAGACAGCCCGTTTGGCAGTTCGGATCTATGAACCATAGAAACACCCCCACATACGTGGGGAAGACAGCCTTAGCACGGCACCATCAGCCGTAGCTTCGGAAACACCCCCACATACGTGGGGAAGACCTGGTAACTTGTCCGTTCTCATCTCCCACAAAAGAAACACCCCCACATACGTGGGGAAGACTACTGAACCGATACCGAGACACGCCAAAAACGAGAAACACCCCCACATACGTGGGGAAGACTCTCCCATACCATCAGTAACCTTGATTTCATCGGAAACACCCCCACATACGTGGGGAAGACGTAATCCCAGTCACCCATACCCATACTTGTTAAGAAACACCCCCACATACGTGGGGAAGACATAAAATTGGCTGACTTCTCGACAGCATACGGGGAAACACCCCCACATACGTGGGGAAGACCGCGTTCATGCTGAGCGTCATTTTCATTTTCAGGAAACACCCCCACATACGTGGGGAAGACAGCAACATATAGTTAAACAAATACAACTAAAACACAACCCCTTGAGGTTACTAGCCTTTAAGGGTTTCAATTACCAACTGTAAACCACTCATATCGATCAACGCTTTTCGTGTTGGACCAATAACTTGAATTTCATAACCCGGCGGTCTCGGTAAAGATCGAAAAATCATCACCCCAGACTCTGGGGGACAATGTTTCTGAAGATAATCAATGACAGTTAGTGCTACGGAATCTTTAACACCAGAAACAAAAACATTCGCACGAGGCTCAACGAACCAAAGTTTCATGCGACCACGCACTGCGGGAGGTAAATCATTTGCGAGAACGACGAGCATTCTTTTCTCCAAATAGCTCTGAGATATCTGGAGCAATCTGCCCGAGTAAATCCATCTCCAACACTCGTTTTCGGAATGCTGCAGATACTTTATGTTTGTTGTAACGCCCAGCCATATCTCGCGTCAGAGAGAAGGCCAAATCAATACACAAGTGTTCTTTGTACAAGTCAGCCAAATCATAGATAAAAGGAAGCGGGCTGCCTGAATGGATGAACCCGATATGTGGCGAATAGCCTAAGCTATGCACAGCAGAACATAAAATTCCGTACAAAGCAGCATTACTCGCCGTCAATATTTGATTCGTCGTATCACTAAGCTCAAATTTATTCGGAACAAACTGACGACCTTTCCAACCAACTTGATACTGTTCCGCTTTCGTTTGATAAAGCGATCGGACTCGATGCCCTTCCATACCCATCATTTGCTGTAAAGTTTTGCCTTCCAGCTCCGCTTCAGGGAAACGTTTAGCAAAAAATCGCCGCGCAACAACTATGGACTGCTCTAAATCGGCAGCCAACTCTATCTGTCGACGCAGATTTCGCGTATCTGAGGTGGGTACAAAACCTGCAGCATAAAAAAGCAAGCTGTCTTCACCAACCCAACAAATCGAGCAATTAGCTGAGGCAGCAATCTTGACTGCTTCGTGTGTAATCGTAGTACCTGGCCCCAACAAAAGACAATTAAGTGTCGCAACCGGTAACGGAATAACCTGACCATCCGCATCAATCCATTTGATACTGCTGTCATCAATTTCTAGACGTCCTCGCTCTAGATAAACAAACGGATATTTATCTTTAATTTGCGGTAGAGTTTCCCGTGTGACCTTTACCAGCAATCGTTGCGGCGTTTCATTTTTCTGAGTCATATTTCACGATCGTCACACGGCGATCTCGATACCGTTTTTGTGAACCGAACTGTATAGGAACATCATTGAGTATTAACAACTCATCGCCTTCAAATTCACCCTGTAGCACCTTGAAAACAGCCACACGATTTACCTGGGAACGCTCCTCATCAACTGCCAATCTGTCAGCATGTACCAATGCATTATCAAGAGAGTCATGTACACCTTGTCCAATCAGCTCAGTTGGCACACAGTTTTTTCTCCCCAAATACAAATCCCAAACAGGATTTAGCAATGCAAACTGCAACTCTTCCAACTCAGATTTAGGTCCCTGTAGAGCAACAGCAAAGGCCATGTCCTGCAGGTAATAGCGGTAGGTCATTTTTGTTCCACCACCAACAGCTTTCCCCCCATCACTTTTCTTTGGAATCAAGAGATTTTGCCAAGGATTATCAGTCGCATACCCACTGCCAACCATCTGAAAATCTCGCAACATTGGTTGTCGCAAAACCGGTTTCCCAAGCCGATCCTGTGGAACATAAGCCTGCACCACCATGTCGCGCTCAGCCCAACGTGCAAGAAATTCTATTTGTTTGCCTCCGGCACCAAGCGCACAACACAGCAAACCAAGCACACCAGATTTAGTTGGAAAATCCAGACTATCACGCCTACCAAACTTAGAGTCATGCCCCCAAGACTGTAATGGCGCCTCAAGCCACATCAGCAAGTAAGAATCACCCATGACACACCTCACACGTGACTCTGTAGATCAGCAACCAACCGGTCAACCGAATAATCCTCATCTTGGCCCCAGTCATAGCCACCTAATTTTCCAAATAGGCTACCCATCATTTTTTCTTTTTTATCCAGATACTGTGTTAGCGCCTCAATACTTGGCTGAAGATAACCACCATGTTCAGCTCTAATTGCCGTTTCGAATGGCACCTGCAAACGCTGCCCTTTACGCACTAACACTCTGGCAAATTCCCAAGGACTAGCGCCCGACTGCGTAGTTTGACGAGCAATGGGCACAGCAACAAACAATGCTTTGGTAAAGGCTTCAATCACTGGTTTAAGATCTACATCATCTCCCAATGTCTGCGACAACTGACCAAGATCCAGACTGATGTAGCGATAATAGGTCGATGAGTTAAATTCTAAGCTTCCCATATGTGCAGAGCCTGGCTCATCTTGCAAATCATCTATTGCTGTAAAAAACTCGACTTCATTGCTCACGCGATGCGTTGAAATAGCATGCGCAAAAGAAGCAGCAGCTTCAACATTCATATCAGCAGCTTTAGCAACCATGCGGCCAAACAAAGCGATATCCAAAGCGTCGACAGCTGGATTGAGCGCCTTCTTAGACACTTTCGCAAGTTCTTTTTCTTTTAATTTACTTGCATCAAAATCAAGCTCACTTGCATATTTCGCGAAAGCCTTCGCTTCTGTTTCGCTAATAAACACAAGGGTATCTGCGCTCAACAATTTCGCAACACTTTCGCCACATTGCTGAGCCTGCTCTTCTGTAGCTCCTGCTTCGAGACAAGCCTGTGAAACGAGTTGTTCAATCTTTTTGGTACGGTACCCAAGCTTCACACCAAAATCTTGTAAAGAAAGTCGCACTTGACGTTTCCAACTTTGCGAGCTGACACGAGCACGAGTGCTACCACCAACCACTGCTGTCTTGGGTGCACCTACATCATCTCTATTCAAACAAGTAACAGGGAATGACTGCAAAACATGAAACTCAATCCGAGTATTAGTGTATGGGTTGCTCATAAATGTTTCCTTTAAGAAAATCAAATAATTCAATCAGAAATCAATCGAACAGGCCTTCAGAAATAGGCGTTATTTGCAATAAGCCACAGCCAAAAGCGCGACCTCGGCCTATACCCTGACTGAAACTTTGAATAAATTGCGTACGGTTTGCCACCTGAAGGACACCCTGAATTTGAGCCTGTGCCAATGTAATATTGCGCTGAACCTTGTCCTTGAATTGCAACACATTATTACTGTCCACCTGAATCTGAAGCGGCATCACTTTAAATCCCCAACTTTGTTCAGCACGCTCTACAAACCACTCAGTAATAGCTTCACGAGTTTTGATTGGCAATAGCTTGCGGCTCACACTCTCACGTCGAGTTGGATTAACGATCACCTTAAAGCGATATGCGTCAAACTGGAGAAAGCTTTCTGGAACCAGTTTGCTCTGAATTTGACCATATGCACCAAACACTTGTGGCATAGGCTTTCGGTTTGACAGCAGTAAGATTTTTCTCGATTTATAATCACCGCCATGATCAGCGTAAAGAAAGCCACTAGGCGTACTGGCTAACTTTTCTGCTGGAGATCGCACATCCTCAAACAGGCTGTAAACCACTTTGTGTAAAGCATAAGCATCAAATTTCTTATCAATACTCAGTGCTTGCACATCTTTTCTGTTCAGCATTAACACGCTTGCGATCAAGCTCATGCATCCTCTCCCTGCTCACCTTGTGCCCTTTGGCCATAAAAATCCTGAGCCCAGCGGATTTTGCTTTTTTCGCCAAAATATCGAAGCTCACTCAGCAGCTTGCTGTAATCCAGTGTTTGGACGCCCTTACTATCAATCAGTGTGAGTACTGGTCGGATAACCCGGCAAACCTCTTCAACGCTATCGCATGCCAATAAACGTCGCAAACGTGCCTTGGCTTGATCACTGTACTGAGTTGATCCTTTTTCTGCATAAGCATTTGCCAGTGCTTTACCCAGCGAAAGATTACCGTTTGCAATAACTTTGGCACGACCGATGGCTGCTGCCACTGCAGCGTAAGGTAATCGTTGATATTTGTTTTCCAAATCTACCCAGGGACCCAGGACCTCCCAGCTCTGATACTCAGTTGCAGGATTATCTGCTCGACGCAACCGAGCCGCAAAACCTTTATCTTGTTTACAGCGTTCAATGATGAATTGCACAAACTGTTGCTCTTTACTTTTCTTCACTTGCATTGGCACCGATTGCAATTGCTCCATTACAAAGCCTCCTGAGTGATGTATTTGTAATGATTGGGTCGATTTTTTGCCCAAGCATCAATCTGTCGGGCGGTTTCATTAGGACAAAAGTAGTCGAAAGACTGATGTTGATAAGCGGCAAACTTTTGTCTCAAGCTTTGCCGGACAAGACGTGATGTCTCAGTCAAATCACAATTACTAATCAATTTCTGAATATCACGCTCACAAAGCTGCCAAAACAAATTGGTTGACTGAGCAGCAATATTTTTCCCATCAACTGTCATCTCTTTGAAGTAGCCTAAAACTCTGCCATAAAGGGATTTGGCCAGAGAATCTAGAGCATCCATTTCATTTTTCAACTGTTCAAACCAACTTTGACCAAGTGCTTCGCTTTCTAGCCAAATTTGTGACTCAACGACATCGTCAGTACCCGAGACATACTGTTCGCCGGCATTACTACTAACTCGTAATCCACCAGACCAAACACAAAAAGCCAACTGTGTGTCTCTAGCTCTTTCCAGACCAAAACGTATTTGCCAACTCTGAAATCCGTTACTACCCGATTGATCAATAAAGCTGAGAAGACTGGTTAATTCACGCCAAGGCCTCTTAGAAGGATCCGCCCACTGAGCTTTCGGTTCTTTCCCCGTGTTGTCAATAGCTACGCTGAGATCTTGCACACCCTCTCTATAGCCTGCGTGCGCAATGCCCTCTGAATAATGCATTCCATCATCGCTTAACAAACAGAATCTGCATATTGGAATCAAACGTCCCATATAGGACTTTTTTAACTCAACTGCCAAAGGGCAAGCTTCGCCACTTGGCATCTTCTCCCACGGGGCTACGCCCACACCCGCCACAAAAATACCTACTGCATTTAAGAGCGGCACTGACAACAGATTCAACCAAATTGAATCAATAATGCGCTTTCCCATAATGAAACTATGCAACAGTCCCATATGCCCGACTGATGGACCAGGTTTGCCTGTGGATGGTTTGCCTTTTTCGTTACGTTTACCAGCGTAATCAGCAGTTAACACGACGCTGTTATCGGTCTTTTTACCTGACAACGCAAAACCCATTTGTTGCAGAATGATTAGGGCTTTATCCGCATCCGACAAATCCGTTTCTGCTTGCGACTGTGTCAGTACCGTTGTATTACCAGTTGAGACCTCTGGCAAAAATGCACCAAAAGGTAAAATCCTCGCACCGGCAATAGCCGGCATTTGAAGAAATGGCTTTTCTCCGTAAAGAAAAAATGCATCATGCCATTGATCTAAGTAGGCTAAACATTTTTGCGCCATACCCTGCGCACCTAGATCACGCCATTCCTTTTCATCTGCAGGTGTACATGCTGCTTGGGCGATTGCCAATAGCAACTTAAACACTGCAACTTTTTGTATCGGATTACCCCCAAGACTTTCATACTCAGGGGTGCTGAACAGATCTCGTAAACTGACCAACCCATAATCAGCAACCGGTATCCAGGGCTCATCGATTAAATTAAAACGATTTTCCATACCCTCTCCTACTCCTTCACAATCCGATAACCCAGATCCGGACGGTACTCAATTACATACTTATCGTGTAGTTGTTGATTTTCCAGTCCCTTTAGTTGGTCAGCATCATTTACAAGCGCAATTCGTAATAAGCTTTCGTCATTACCCCAAAGTGGATTACCTAGATAAAAACAATGTTGCAAACCAAACTTCTGAAGTCGCTCACGACTCAATTGTTTAGGCGCTTCATTTGGACGCACATGCACAATTTGTTGCATCAATGTTGCCGTCAATTTACGCCACTGATTCCGATCAAGTGAGGCACGACTCAAAGGCAAAATTACACGTTGATTATTAAGGAGGGTGAGCACACCAGCTTGTTGTTCACTATCGTAAAAAATGTTACGTAATAACAAAACTTCAAAACTATCAGACTCGCTATAACGTGTTTGCGCTTTACTTTCTGGCAATGTGTTACCAGCTTGAGCCAGACCTACCCGGGCTAGTTGTTGCAAAGCTGATTGGCCAATACGATCTCGGTTACCCTCGTTCAACTCATGCAACCATTGCGACATATTTCCTGTTTCAGTGCGACTACGATATGTACTCTCAATCAGACAACGAATATCATCAGGAAGACTAATCTGCCGAATGCTCTGCCAAACCTCAAGACTACGACACAACACATAGGGGTTGTATACGTAAGCGCTTACACCAAACGCCATTTTTGGGTTTTTTATAGCTGAATCCAATTTTGGCGCTAGTAACCAAACTTCTCGACGAGCATCTGGGTGACGCGGTGTTTCAGCATGACGCCAGAGACGGCCTACACGCTGTAGCAACATATCAGTCGGTGCAAAACGCGAAATTAAAAAATCAGCATCAATATCTAGTGATTGTTCTAACACTTGAGTGCCAATCAAAATGCGGCCACACTGTTGACGTTGATTAGCTTGCCAACCTGATTTCCCAAACAAATCTACCCATTTATTTTCAATAATCTGGCGATCATCAAAGGTATATCGAGAGTGCAACAAACCACATTGCAAGCCAAGGCTATCGGCGCGGCTGGCAATTTGCAAATAACGTTCCTGAGCTTCACGAACTGTATTTTCAATCCAAAGCACCTGTTGACCCTGTTCCGCTCGCATTAGAGCCTCTTCAACGGCTATTTTTTCATCTTGCTGAAGTTGAACCGTTAAGCTCTGAGTATCGCTGACCGGTACTGTAATCTCTGTAGCTTGCTTTGCAGTTTTAGCAAATGCAGTAATTAATGGGTAACCCATTGACTCTGTAGGAACACCGATCATGTCTTGACGACGCTCTTGACTCAATGTCGCACTAAGAATAATAACGGTACAGTCAAGTTGAAGCAGCAATCTAATCAACGCATCCATGATGGTCCCGGTATATGCATCATAGGTATGCACCTCATCAAGAATGACTACTTTGCCGGCAAGACCAAATGCACGCACAAAACCATGTTTGACGTTCATCGCCGCCATCAAAGCTTGATCAATCGTTCCCACGGCAAAGGGTGCTAACAATCCGCGTTTCGAGTGATTGAACCACGCTCCTCCTGGGCGCCCTTCTTCACCCATCTCCGTTTCTAATAGCCAAGCATTTGCATGCAACAACAGGGAACGATGCTCACAATCTGTTGCCAAAATTTGTTGCAAAAATTGACTAAAACGGTCATAAATTTTGTTAGACGTCAGCTGTGTTGGCAAGGCAAAGTAAATACCGCTAGAGTTCCCATTCACAAGCATTTGGTAAGCAGCATATAAGGCAGCTTCTGTTTTACCTAAGCCCATAGGCGCCTCTAGGACGTACACACCTGGCTCTGTGATTTGTTCATATAACAAGCTTTGCGCAGGTCGTGGTAAAAAACCAAAAATCTGCTTAAAACTCAAATTTTGTTTATATGTAGGTTGAACAAAACCGGCCTCATCTAGGGCTTTTGAAATTTTTGTTTGCCACTCTGCTTGTGGATTATCAAAATGTTGACCTGAACCTATCCAATCAGCAACTGAAGTTAAGCCAGCCAATAAACGAGCAGTCGCAAAATTTTCAACTTGAGGCCAATCTTCGCCTAAAGCTTGCTTGAGAGCCTGCACTAATTTTTCGCGCTCAGACTGCCATAGTTCTCCACCAAAACTTTCATCGGTGGCTCGCTTACCTACTACATTAGGAGTGAAACCATGATGCTGACCCAATATTTCAGGAACATATTCCGGAGCTTGTAACGACTGCGCGGTTAATTGGCTAACACCAGCGTGGCCACCCCAATTCTTTTCTAAATTGGCATCTACATAACTAGGCAATATTTCCAGGTTACAGCTAGCATAGAGTTTGTTGTAGAAGGTAGGACTAACTTTCCCAATATCGTGAGCACTAGCTGCTAATGCAGACCCTTGTGGGAATAGATGCTTGGCAGGCGAACGGTGAACCAGCTCTTTAGCCACTGCTCCAACAATCTGGCAATGGTCGAAAACTGTACGACCAAGACACCTGTTGCCATGTTCGTCTTCGTAGGTTTTGGCTGGACACGTCCTGTAACTGATCTCAACGCGTACCGGCACTATTTTCTTAGCACGCAGCACAAAAGCCACCTTTATGATCCATAAGTTTGCTTAACTATGCCACCATCAAGTCAAAACCACAACCGATCAAAAATAATTAATTGTGATTTGAAACCAATTCCATCACGCGTGAGTTGCGATGGATAGGAATGCGGTATAAGCGTCCTTCACTGGTATTTATGAATGGGCTTTTAAGCAGAATCATCAGAGGGTCGGTAAACACTACCACTCAGGGCTGCATAATAACAGCGCATCGTTTCACTGTATCAACCATTTACCAGTGCTAAATACGCGACATAACCGCTTCGACTTTGTCCTGAAGACTTGGCTTGATCATCGAGTCGTTTCAAAATGCGACGAGGTAACGTGATATTGATACGCTCAACTGTTTCATCCATAACAGCTGGATCTATTTCTACAATCGCCCAGATCCAACCTTTAAGATCAGGATCTGCCTGGTGATTCGCAATGCTTGTAGGTGGTGGGATGGAGTCACCCGCATCAAGCGCAGTTTCTATCCACAGTTCAATCGCCTCTTTGGCATTCTCAATAGCTTGATCTATTCCTTCATCGGCTGCAGAATAACAGCCCGGCAGATCAGGCACGACAACTCCCCATGCTTTGGTATCATCCCCTTGCTCAATGGCAATCGGATATTTCATAATTTTTGCTCCAGTCGTGTGTGGCATTGGTAATGCGCTCCAGTTTTACTGACGCTCTGTGTCACTTGAGACCTGCTTGCTTTAGAGGCTTATTTACTAATCCAACACCTAAATCCTTTTTGGGGTGCGGGACACTTATGTGTCCGGATCGATCTGGATGATGATAAATGTGGTGCGAGCCCCTAACTCCCCGCAATTTCCAACCAGATCGTGTGAGCAGCGATATAAGAGTTTTGCTGTCCATATGATGTGTATTACACACACTTACAAAGAATTACACATGGCTCTCGTGCATTTAAAAATGCTCCTATGAGGATGTGCTTATAAATAAAAAGCGCATCTCACGCGATCAGTAAAGCCCGATCAATCTCTAGAGAACTCACGACCCGTAAAGTCTACGGTGACCAGATTGCCATCCATCGGACCCATACCGGGTGAGTTCATGGGCATACCCGGCACCGCAACGCCGCGCACATCGGGATTCGCCAGCAACTTAGCAACCGCTGCAGCCGGCACATGACCTTCGATGACTTGGTTCGTAGATTCAATCACGGCTGTGTGGCACGAGGCTAATCTCGGATCAATGCCGAGTTTTTCTTTCACAGTGGTCATGTGCTGAGTCTGGATGGCTTTCACTTCATAGCCAGCATCCCGGATATGCTCAATCCAGCCCACACAACAGCCGCAATTCGGATCATGAAACACGGTCATCGACTCATTGGCCGCTTGTGCCGTGAAACCAGCACTCAATCCGAGTGCCACCAAACCTGTGAGAATTTTGATTTTCATGATCCTATCCTAATGCTTAACGCCTAAATACTGGACGCTTGAACTCTTTCAATCACACCTTACGGGTATTAACGCAAGTTGGGTGCCAGCGAACGACGGACTTCCTCTTCCGAACGTCCGCTACGGGCAATGTAATCTTGCAACTGGCCTTCATCAATCTGGCCTACATTAAAGTACTGGGACTGCGGATGACTAAAGTAAAACCCAGAAACACTGGATGCAGGTGCCATCGCATAACTGTCTGTGAGCATCATGCCGATTTTCTCGGCTTGTAACACTTCAAACATATCGCGTTTCACCACGTGCTCAGGGCATGCCGGATAGCCTGGTGCAGGTCGAATGCCCTGATAAGCTTCTGCAATCAGTTCTTCATTCGAGAACGACTCTTCAGCGGCATAACCCCAAAGATCTTGTCGAACGCGCGCATGTAAGGTTTCGGCAAACGCTTCAGCCAGTCTGTCTGCAAGCGCTTTGAGCATAATAACGGAATAGTCATCGTGATCGGCCAAGAATTGCGCCTCTTTTTTCTCAATATCCAGACCTGCAGTGACGGCAAACATACCGATATAGTCCATCACACCACTATCTTTGGGTGCGATGTAGTCGGCTAGGCATTTGTTATCCACACCTTCGCGTTTTTCACCTTGCTGACGCAATCCACGCCAGGTAAAGAGCACCTTGTCACGGGATTCATCTGCATAGATTTCAATATCGTCGTCATTGATTTGGCTCGCTGGATAGAACGCCATCACGCCATTGGCGCGTAACCAACGACCATCGATGATTCGACGCAACATCGCCTTGCCTTCTTCAAACAGCTTGCTGGCTTCTTCTCCCACTACTTTGTCTTCCAAAATAGAGGGGAATTTGCCAAAGAGACCCCAAGTCTGGAAAAAAGGCATCCAATCAAAATGCTTGGCGATTTCATTCAGATCAAAGTTTAAAAACTCTCGGCGTCCCAAGAATTTAGGCTTCGGTGGAGTATAGGCTTGCCAGTCAATCGCAGGTTTAGCTTGACGTGCATCTGCGATCGGCATCAAGGGTGTCGTTGGACGGTTGCTGTGACGTTTGCGCACAGTTTCGTATTCTTCAGCGAGCTTTGCCAGATATTCATCGACGTTATCTGACACTAGGTTTTGTGCAACACCCACACTACGACTGGCATCAGGCACATAAATGACCGGCCCATCATAATTGGGCGCAATTTTGACGGCCGTATGCACTCGGCTTGTCGTTGCACCACCGATCAAGAGCGGAATATTATTATCTCGGAAATAGGGGTCACGCTGCATTTCGCTCGCAACATAAGCCATTTCTTCCAAGCTCGGTGTAATCAGTCCAGACAAACCCACCATGTCTGCACCTTCTTCTTTAGCACACTCAAGGATTTTGGCGGCCGGCACCATCACGCCCATGTTCACAACTTCAAAGTTGTTGCATTGAAGTACGACTGTGACAATATTCTTACCAATGTCGTGCACGTCGCCCTTCACCGTGGCAATTACCATTTTGCCTTTCGCACGTACATCACCGCCTGCGGCTTCGATCTGACGTTTTTCTTCTTCGATAAACGGCACCAGATGCGCAACGGCTTGCTTCATCACACGCGCAGACTTCACCACCTGTGGCAAGAACATCTTGCCTTGGCCAAAGAGGTCGCCCACGATATTCATACCATCCATCAAGGGACCTTCAATAACCTCAATCGGTCGTCCACCACGATCTTCAATCGCCTGACGGATTTCTTCGGTGTCTTCAACGATGAAGGTTGTGATGCCATGCACCAAGGCATGCGCAAGACGTTTCTCCACCTCTTGCTCACGCCAAGTCAGGTCTTCTTCACGTTTGGCACCCGAGCCTTTGACGTTGTCTGCAAAGGCAACGAGTCGTTCGGTACTCGTTAAATCATCGCCTTCAGCGGGAAGCCCTAAGGGGGGCTCACGGTTCAAGACGACATCTTCAACCAGATCTCGCAACTTGGGATCCAGATCGGCATACACACCTAATTGACCCGCGTTGACAATCCCCATCGTGAGTCCTTCACGAATGGTGTAGTACAGGAAGACGGTGTGGATCGCCTCGCGCATCGGCTCATTGCCGCGAAACGAGAAACTGACGTTCGAAATGCCACCGGATAAACGCGCATGCGGCAAGTTCGCACGAATCCACTTCACCGCTTCAATGAAGTCAACGGCGTAGTTGTTATGCTCTTCGATCCCTGTGGCAATGGCAAATACGTTCGGATCAAAAATAATATCTTCTGGCGCAAAGCCAACCACATCCACCAGCAGGTCATAAGCGCGCTTACAAATTTCTTTACGACGCTCTAGGTTGTCTGCCTGCCCTTGCTCATCAAACGCCATCACGACCACGGCTGCACCGTACAACCGACACAGACGAGCATGCTCCAGAAACTCCTCTTCACCCTCTTTCAGGGAGATGGAGTTCACCACGGGCTTGCCCTGTACACACTTGAGCCCTGTCTCGATCACGGTCCATTTTGAGCTGTCGATCATCACAGGCACGCGAGCAATGTCAGGCTCTGAGGCAATTAAATTCAGGAAACGATGCATGCACGCTTCAGAATCCAACATGGCTTCGTCCATGTTGATATCAATAATTTGCGCACCGTTTTCAACCTGATCACGCGCGACATCCAGCGCTTCGTCATACAGTTCCTCCCGAATCAAGCGGGCGAATTTTTTACTTCCGGTCACGTTGGTGCGTTCACCGACGTTCACAAACAACGTCTCATCGTCAATGTTTAGCGGCTCAAGCCCTGACAGACGTGTTTTGATGGGGATTTCTGGCACAACACGGGGTGTCAGCCCACGGACTTTGCGCACAATCTCCGTAATGTGCTCGGGTGTCGTTCCACAGCACCCCCCGGCCATGTTCACCAAACCTGATTTGGCAAACTCTTCCAATAAGTCAGACGTCACTTCAGGCGTTTCATCAAACCCAGTTTCACTCATCGGATTGGGCAAACCTGCGTTCGGATAGACGCACAGATAGGTGTCACAGATTTTTGAGAGTTCTGCCACATACGGACGCATGAGCGCAGCACCCAGCGCACAGTTCAAACCAATCGTGACAGGACGCGCATGACGCACCGAGTTCCAAAAGGCTTCGACGGTCTGACCCGACAGAATTCGACCTGACGCATCTGTCACTGTCCCCGACACCATCAGTGGCAAGCGCATGCCCAACTCTTCAAACACCGATTCCACCGCAAAAATAGCAGCTTTGGCGTTGAGTGTGTCAAAAATCGTTTCCAGCAACAGAATATCAACGCCACCTTCAATCAGCCCACGCGTTTGTTCGGCATACGCATCACGCAACTGATCAAACGTCACGTTACGGGCACCCGGATCATTCACATCGGGTGAAATCGACGCAGTCCGCGGCTGTGGCCCGAGTGCACCTGCCACAAATCGTGGATGCTCAGGCGTGCTAAACCGATCCCGGACTTCACAGGCGACTTTGGCTGATTCGACGTTCATCTCATACGCCAAGTCTTGCAGCCCATAGTCCGACTGTGCAATGGCCGTCGCACCAAACGTGTTGGTCGCGATGATGTCTGCACCGGCTTCTAAATATTGCTCATGGATATCGCGAATGACATCAGGACGTACCAATGACAACAATTCGTTGTTACCACGGACATCTTGACTATGCGAAGCAAACCGCTCCCCCCGAAAATCCTCTTCGGTCAGTTTGAACTGCTGGATCATAGTGCCCATCGCACCATCCAAAATCAGGATTTGCGATCCCAGACGGCTCACAAAAGCCTGACCACGGGTATATTCAGAAATGGGGTAAGGAATGGCTGGATAAGACATGCGTGCGGACACCTTGTCACAAAAAAACAGCCCGAACACACGCGACAACCGCCATGCTCAGGCAAACAATTGTTCGTAAACAGAAAACTTTAACTGTGGATAACCCTCATGGTAACAAACCTCTGGCAACACTTTGTGTCTTCTCTACAGCCTGTAAGGATATCCTTTGTCGGCAAAAACACCTGCCTCATGTTAAAGTCGCTCTGCTCTGGTGCTTTCACTGGTTGCTGTGACCGTATATATGGCACAAGACAGACCAGCCCGAAAGTTCAATGGGAAACAGGAAGCGGTTCATCCGCCAGCCTGTGCTGCCCCCGCAACGGTCAGCCGTGATGTTTGCGAACACGAATGTGTACTGTTTAAACCACACATCGTAAATCACTGTCAGCCCGATACCAGCCAGAGAAGCCGACCTGACAGCCGTCAACGCTGTGAGCGTCGTGGTGAAACGGTATGCGGGGACGCATGCCAGGCACATTCATTGATCTCATGACACAACCAACTTATCTTTTTGCGCCATCCACAGTGGATGGCCAACATCTTTCTGCTCGTCTTTCCACTCGCCCAACATCCTTATCAGTCAGCATCGCCTGTGCACTGTCAGCACTTGCCGTGTCGACATTGCCTGCGATGGCAGTCGCCCAGTCCTCCGACAACGCAGACACACAAGTACAAGATGCAACGCGTTTTGAGCCGGTCATTGTGACGGCGACCCGCATTCCAAGCATGGTCACCCACACAATTGGTGACGACTCTGTAATCACGCGCGAAGATATCGCCCGCACACCGAACGACAGCTTCGCTCAAGTACTCAGCCGCCAGCACGGCATCAGCTTTTATGATCGAGGTGGTCCTCAGTCAGTCACTGGCTTGAACATTCGAGGCACGAACACGACGCAAAGCTTGGTCATGATTGACGGCATGCGTGTGAACTCACCCACTAACGGCTTGCCCGTCCTCAATGCCATTCCACTGAACGCCATTGAGAACATTGAAATCGTCCGTGGCGCTGCCAGCAGCCTGTATGGTGCCAACGCCATCGGCGGTGTGGTGAACATCATGACCCGCCAACCGGCTGAAGACACGGTTGACGCCTATGTCAGCGCAGGCGTTGGATCTTATGGTACGAGCGCCTATGACGCTGGTGTCTCCGGACGTAAAGGCATGTGGACTTACAGTCTCTATGGCGGTTACGCACAAAGTGGTGGGTTCCAAGCCACAAACGGCGATTATGCATTCGCCGATGCACCCGACAGTGATTCTTACTACCGCAGTAACGTCGGTGGTAAGTTGGGACTGACTTGGGCGCCAGGGCAAGAACTCTCTGTTCAAACGCTACAGTCGCGCATCAATGGTGGGTACGACACAACCGATCCTATTTATAACGACCGCAACATTCAAACACTGAGCAACACCATCATCACGTCGCGCAACCGCTTGCACGAAAAATGGCTCAGTACCCTGTCGGTCAGCTTTATGAATGAGCGCAATCAAAACCGAGCCGCACCTTCCATGTTTACGGGTACAACGGAATACGACTCATCGCAAACGCAGTACCTGTGGCTCAATACCATTGATCTGGCCAAAGGGCACACACTGAACTTGGGCTTAGAACGCCTTGACCAATCCGTGAGTGGCACTGACCCTTGGGGTTCCGTGAACTTCGATGTGAGTTCTATTCATACCAACGCGGTCATGGCCAACTACGTGGGACAAATTGGCAACCACCGCGTTCAAGCCAGTGTGCGCAACGATGACAACTCGCAGTACGGCAACTTCACCACTGGTAGTTTTGCGTATGCTTGGGAATTTCTGCCAGGCTGGCAAGCCAGCGCAGCCGTTAGCAACGCATTTCGTGCACCGACGTTCAACGAGCTTTACTACCCTGGCTTTAGCAACCCAAACTTAGCACCTGAAAAGTCACGTAATTACGAACTGGGACTTAGCTATCGCCATGCCACAGGTGAAGTGGCTTTAACGGCATACTACAACCGCATCACTGACCTGATCGCGTCTGAGGCACCCACCTACATCCCAGCAAACATCCAGATTGCTAGCATCCGCGGTTTGTCTTTACGCGTCGAGCAAGACATTGGCCAGCACACGACAGCCCGTGCCAGCTTTGATTTGCTCAGCCCGTACAACAATAGCAACGGTGAGCGTCTGGCCTTTATTGCGCAACGCACTTTGCGTCTCGGGGTGACCCACCGACAAGGTGATTTCTCTTTCAACACCGACTGGACATTGACCAGCGACCGCAACGATGGCACAACCGTGCTTGGGGGCTATGGTCTGCTCGATCTGGGCATCCAGTACGATCTGAATAAGCACACAGCATTGCAACTGCAATGGAACAACGTGTTTAACAAGAAATACACTTTGGTACGCGGCTACAACACGCAGGGCTCCAATGTTTTCTTTAACGTTAGGTTCTCGCTCTAAAAAAAACCTGCACTTGTTCAACCGAACAGGCAAGTTCGGGCGGCAAATCCTGTGTTTGCTGTCCGCACTTTGTCTCGCGCCGCCCGTGCAGGCAGCTCGAGTTCTAACCCTTTCACCCCATTCAACTGAACTGGTCTTTGCCGCAGGAGCAGGTGATCAAATTGTCGCCACCGTCCAATCCAGTGACTATCCACCACAAGCGCGCAACCTGCCTCGCATAGGCGACGGCATTAGCACGAGCCTTGAGCAAGTCATGCATTGGAAACCTGACTTGGTGGTTGGCTGGCCTTCCATGCTCATGGAGCGGCTCAAAAATCTGGGCATCCCAGTCTTTGTTTCCGAGCCACAGACGTTGACTGATATTCCTGATGAAATTGAAACGCTAGGCGAACAGCTCAACACAACGGTGTACGCACAGCAAAGTGCACAACAATTGCGTCAAGAGATTGCCGCCTTAACCGCTGCCGACACGCTTACTAAACCCGTTGGCTTGATTCTGATGGCAAGCTTAGACAACACTTATGTGATTGGTCGCGACCCCATCCTCAATGAAGGAATCGCACGTTGTGGTGGCGTAAATCTTTTTGCAGATAGCCCCATGGCCGCACCCAGAGTCAATCTGGAGAGTATCATTTCTGTCGGACCGTCTCTCATTGTGACGGGTCACGCACCAGATCATTCGCTTCAATCACTGGCACCGGTTCTCGTGCTTGATCCCGACCATTTGTTTCGGCCCGGACCTCGCTTGATTGAGGCACTCAAAGATTTGTGCGCCGGGATCGCTCAGCAATCCCGCGCACCGTTTTAACCGACTGTTTTACACAGACACTTCTACGCAAGGATTGAATCCATCATGACTGACACAGATGGCCTGACTATTGCCGGCAAAACTTATCGCTCCAGATTATTGGTCGGCACCGGCAAATATCGTGATTTCGCACAAACACGCGAAGCCCTAGATGCCAGCGGTGCAGATATTGTGACGGTCGCCATCCGCCGCACCAACATTGGTCAGGATGCCAACCAAGAAAGCTTGCTGGATTACGTGCCAACCGACCGATTCACACTCTTGCCAAATACAGCAGGCTGCTACAGCGCCGATGATGCGGTGCGCACATTGCGTCTAGCCCGTGAGTTGCTCGACGACCATCGGTTGGTCAAACTGGAAGTACTGGGTGATCCAAACAATCTGTTTCCAAACATGCCAGAAACCCTCAAAGCTGCTAAAACGCTGGTGGATGAAGGATTTGATGTGATGGTGTATTGTACTGACGACCCTATTCAGGCTCGGATGCTGGAAGACATTGGCTGCTGCGCCATCATGCCGTTAGCGTCACTCATCGGCTCTGGCATGGGCATTCTGAACCCATGGAACTTAGGTTTAATTATTGAACAAACCAAAGTGCCGGTTCTCGTTGATGCGGGCGTGGGCACAGCGTCTGATGCGGCCATCGCCATGGAACTGGGTTGCGATGGGGTGCTGATGAACACCGCCATTGCTGGCGCAAAAGATCCGGTCTTGATGGCAAGTGCCATGAAAAATGCCGTGATCGCAGGCCGACAAGCCCATTTGGCCGGCCGCATCCCACGTCAGATCTACGTCGGTTCACCCAGTTCACCCATGGCTGGTCTCATCACAACCAGTCATTCCAAATGACAGGTCATTACATGAGTCAGATTCCAAATGTTTTAAGCATTGCGGGTATCGACCCTTCTGGGGGTGCGGGTGTTTTAGCGGATGTGAAGGCGATCAGTGCGCTGGGGGGTTATGCCTGCGGTGTGATTGCCGCATTGACCGCTCAAAACACACGGGCTGTCACACACATCCAGCCTATTAGTCCTGAATTTATCCAAGCGCAGCTGCAAACCTTGTTTGATGATGTGACCATCCATGCCGCAAAGATCGGCATGCTCGGGCAGGTGCCTGTGATTCGAGTTGTGGCCGAGTCACTTCAAAAAGCGACCTTACCGCATTTGGTCATCGACCCTGTCATGGTCGCTAAAAGTGGTGACATGCTGCTGGAAGAGAAAGCAGTGGGTGAAATGCGAGATGCCTTGTTGCCTCTGGCGACACTCATCACCCCGAACCTGCCCGAAGGCGGGGTCTTGTGCGAACAGCGCGCCCCAGAAAACCTTCGGGAAATGCGTGCTCTCGCTGAAAAGCTACGCCGAATCCTCAATGACCAAGGTGAGCGCTGGGTTCTCCTGAAGGGTGGTCATCTGCCTGGTTCAGACACCACAGACCTTTTGCACAATGGCGACGTCATGATCGAACTGCCCGGTCAGCGGATCAACACCCCCAACACCCACGGCACGGGATGTACACTTTCTGCTGCACTGGCAACGTTATTGGCAAAAAACCTGCCAGTGCCAGACGCAACCCATCAAGCCAAAGCGTATCTAGTCGAAGCGATTCGCCAAGCAGATAAACTATCCGTTGGCACCGGACATGGCCCCGTCCACCATTTTCATGCGATGTGGCCTCAGTGATGGGTACAATCAACAGATCTTCTCTATCAGTGACTGAATATCAATGAAACCTTCTAGTTTGCCAGATATGGAACGGGCCCGTTACAACATGATCGAACAGCAGATCAGGCCCTGGGATGTGAGCGATCAAGCCGTGCTTGATGCGTTGTGTGAAGTACCTCGCGAGCGGTTTGTACCGCAAGAGTTTCGTGGCATTGCATTTTCTGACTTGGAAGTGCCACTCGTCATCCATGGTGTGGACACCATGCAAACGATGTTGCCACCGCGAATGGAAGCGCGTTTGACACAAGCTCTGATGCTCAACGCCAACGACTGTGTACTCGAAATCGGCACAGGCTCTGGCTATCATGCTGCGGTTTTAGCACATTTGAGTCGCCAGGTGACGTCTGTCGAACTGGACCCCCGTCTGGTTGAGTTTGCCAAACACAATCTGACTCAGAACAAAATCGAAAACGTCAAAGTGGAAACCGGTGACGGCAGCCAAGGCTGGGGCTCAATCGAGCACGATGCCATTTTGGTGACCGGCGCATTGCCAGCCGTTCCAGACACGATGAAATATCAATTGCGTGAAGGAGGCCGACTGGTCGCTGTGATCGGTCATGCACCCGTGATGACAGTGGTTCGTATCACTCGCACCACTGCGGCAAGTTTTGAGACAGAAAATCTCTTTGAGACTGTCATCAAACCCTTGTCAGGCCCCAAAGTGTCACATTTTAAATTTTAAGCGTGACACGCGTCTGATTGGAGTCCTGATCGCGATGAAGCCTATGCTACGGTCTGCCCTGCTTGCGTGTTTTTGTTTGTCAGCTTCGCTGCCAGTCTATGCACTCGACTTGGCACAAGCGTGGAAACTCGCGCTGGAACGTGATGCCACCTATGCATCCGCACGTGCCCAACAGCGTGCCTCGCAACAAAAGATGCCTCAGGCCCGAGCGGGGCTACTCCCCAAATTGGAAGGTTCTGTCACCGGAACCTTCCAGGATAGTCGCGCGACCGGCAGCCTGGATCAGGTTTATAACCATCAGCGTGCCGTTTGGACTCTCACACTGACTCAGCCTTTATTTAACTGGGCATCCATTCAGAGTTACGAGCAATCCAAACTCATTGTGACCAACAGCGATGTGCAATTGCAACTTGCTTATCAAGATCTGTTGCTCAGAGTCAGCCAAGCCTACTTTGATGTGCTCATTGCACAAGACACATTAACCGCGCTGAAAGCTGAACAACGCTCTGTGCGCGAACAGCTAACGGCTGCTCGTCAACGCTTTGAGCTCGGTGAAGCCACGGTGACGGACGCACTCGAAGCCCAAGCCCGAGACGATCTCATTGGCGCCAGTATTCTGGCCGCTGAAAACGATCTCACCAACGCAGAAAACGAACTAGCCCGCATGATCGGCCAATACCCCGATCCTGGCACACTTTACGAACTGCCTTACACTGTCACTTTGCCTGGTCCTAAACCTGCCAAACTGCAAGACTGGACTGATCAGGCAGCTAGTGCAAACTTAAACGTGATTCAAGCCAGACTACAAAGTCGAATTGCAGAACACGATATTCAAATTGCCAAAGCGGGGCACTACCCTACCGTCAGTCTGAGTGCTCAGGCTACGAGTAACAGTGCAGGCAACTCGGCGGTTCGACCGATTTACGGCGGTCGCACCATCGACAACTCAGTGGGTCTGACTTTAACCATCCCCCTGTACGAAGGAGGTCGAATCAACGCCAATGTCGTTGAAAAAGCCGAACTTCAACAAAAGTCTGTCTATGACCTTGAAGGTCAGCGTCGGTTGGCCATTCAAAAAGCACGCCAGTATTACAACGGCGTTCAGACAGACCTTGCTCGAATTAAGGGCTTACAAGCTGCTGAGAAGTCTGGACTTTCAGCGCTGAGCGCCAACCTCGCAGGCTATCAGATCGGGGTTCGAATCAACCTAGACGTGTTGAATGCGCAGCAACAACTGTTCGTGACCAAACGAGATTTATCCAAAGCGCGGTACCAAGCCCTGATGAATGGCTTGCGCTTGAGAGCCAATAGCGGTGTATTGTCAGAAGCTGATTTAGCGGGCGTTAATTCCCTGCTCAAAGCGCCAGGCACCCCTGGCACCGGCATCATGCACGGCATCAATTTGCCACGTGCTGGACGTTTCTAAACATCGCTAAAACTGTCTGAACACAATCCACCTCATCACATGATGACATGGACTGATTCTTTATTGTCAAAGGCGAATCTTACGCACCAGTGCCGTCGTTGAACGATCGTGATCAAACGCAATCGCTTTAGCGTCCCCACCCCAAGAACGGACAAGCGTCGTTTCGGGCAAGGCTTCCATATCGTAGTCACCACCCTTCACAATCAAATCCGGACGTAACGCTTCGATTAATGCGCATGGCGTATCTTCCTCGAAGATGGTCACGGCAGACACACTTTCCAATGCGGCTAGCAACGCGGCACGATCCTGTTCGGTATTCAGCGGTCTTTCGGGTCCTTTGCCTAAACGTCTGACCGAGGCATCACTATTGACTCCCACAATCAGGACAGTCCCCATTTGGGCGGCCTTATCCAAATACGTCACATGGCCACGGTGTAACAAATCAAACACGCCATTGGTGAACACCACGCGCTTGCCTGCAGGCAAGGACTGACACCAAGCCTGACAAGCCTGGCGATCCATGATCTTGGTTTCAAATCGAGCAGTCATGAAGCGCTTTTGATCTCCATTTTAAAACACACCTGTGTGATGGAACCAAACCAGTACACAGAGCACCAACATGACTAGCACGGCCGTCAACAAACGATTGCTACGCTGACGTTCACGGCGCATCAGTCGCAGCTCGTGTAAGACGGCTGGATTCTCGTCCGGGCGACTTAATTGTTTATGTATCAAACGTGGTAACTCAGGCAATAACTGAGCCCATTGACCGGCTTCCATTGACAACTTACTGCGAAGACCCGTAAAACCAATGCGATCATGCATCCACTTTTCTAGAAACGGTTTGGCTGTCGCCCACAGATCCAATTGCGGATCCAATTCACGCCCCAAGCCTTCCACATTCAGTAGGGTTTTTTGTAGTAACACCAGCTGCGGCTGGATTTCTACATGAAAGCGTCTAGACGTCTGAAACAGGCGCAATAAAACCTGACCGAGCGAGATATCGGCGAGCGGTCGATCAAAGTAAGGCTCACAAACCGCTCGAATCGCCCCTTCTAGCTCTTCTTCACGCGTTGTCGGTGGCACCCAGCCAGATTCAATGTGAAGACGCGCAACCCGTCTGTAATCGCGCTGAAAAAACGCTAAAAAGTTTTGTGCTAGATAGTTCTTATCAAACTCAGACAATGAACCCACAATGCCAAAATCCAACGCGATGTACTGACCTAGGCTGTCTTTCTGATCCGAGACATAGATATTGCCCGGATGCATGTCTGCATGGAAAAAACCATCATCAAACACTTGGGTAAAGAAAATCTCCACCCCGACTTTGGCCAGTGCTTTGATATCAACACCCGCATCGCGCAGATAGTCCACCTGACTCACAGGCACACCAAACATGCGCTCCATGGTCATGACACGCGTCGCACAATAATCCCAATAGACCTCAGGCACACGCAACAAATGGCCTCTTGGCGAATCTGGCATAAAGTTTCTGCGTAACTGACTGCAATTGGAGGCTTCACGCAACAAATCAAGTTCATCATGCAGATATTTGTCGAATTCGGCCACCACTTCACGCGGTTTTAAACGCCGTGCATCGGGCGACAAACGTTCAAAAATCCCGGCAAATGTGCGCATCAGCGCCAGATCGCCTTCAATGAACTCCAGCATCCCAGGGCGCAGTACTTTCACCGCCACTTCGCGACCATCGTGCATGCGCGCAAAGTGCACCTGCGCTACCGACGCTGAGGCAACCGGATCGCGCTCAAAATGCGCAAACAGCTCTGAAGGCGGTGCACCTAACGATTCTTCAATGATTTTGGCAGCTTGTTCCGATGGAAACGGCGCGACATGGTCTTGCAGTAGAACCAGTTCATCAGCAATATCTTTGGGGATTAAGTCACGCCGTGTCGACAAGACTTGACCAAACTTCACAAAAATTGGCCCCAAGGACTCCAACGCAAGTCGCAAGCGAACGCCGCGCGACTCTTTGGGCACACGACCCATGCGGGCCAAACGCAACAGACGAGCCGCCCACGGATGATCAAAACTCGACAGAGCCAACTCATCAAGGCGATAGCGCAAACTGATAATCAAAATGCGCATGGCACGCAAAAACATCATGCCAGATCCCCTGAAGAAGACGAGCTTCGTTGCTGTAATGCCTGTAAACGATCAGCTCGCTCAGACAGTGTTTTTAATCGCGCACTCAGGGAGTAGAGTTGGGATTTCAGGGTCTCTAAATTCTGTGTCTGATCCTGCAATACGGGAGTTGGTGTCACCGTTCGCGTTTCATACGCCAGATATTCGACTAGATTGTCACGGGCATTTTGACCCACGCCCACAACCGTTTGCACCAGTGCCTTTGTATTGTCCACGAACGCTTGTGCAGCCACATCACCGATCCAATCTGACAACACATCAGCGGGTTCAATGCGCCAGTAACGAGCCCAATTCGACAACGTCTGGGCCATCGCCGCATCGCCTGTGACATGGAGTAAGCCCGGCAAATCTGGCCAATCCTGACCAGGACGCCAGCCCGAGGTCATTAATTTTTGCAGATCAATGCGCAACACGACGTTTGGCACGATCGATTTGTCAGCGGGTGACAGAGTCCCATCATGCAAGATCGTGAGCGCAATTGTTTGTGAGCGGACACAGACATGGAACGTACCGCCTGCATGCTGCGCAAGGAGCGCACACGTTGCAGGCTGTCGACGTAGAAAAACATTCAGAAAATTGACTGGCCACACAAAAGGGCTGGGTGCCAAAGCCGTCAATGAAGAAAGTGCGCGTTTAATGGTGCCACCCCACTCGAATTACCGTGAACGTCATGAGTGTAACGCCTTCGCACAACCATCAGGCTATCAGCGGGTCGTCAACCATGTAACAGACCCGCCACAGAGACATCAAACTTGCTGAATACCTGCCAACAACCAACCTTGGTTGTCTGGTTTTTCAAGGTTCCAGACTTCTTCAAAGCTCGCGGCTTCAGGTGCATCATCTTCACGGATCATGCCTGAAAAACGCACGCTCGCCATATAACCATCGTGGAGCTTCTCGATGCCCAGCAATTCTGCATTCAGCATCACCACATCCGTTGGCTTGTGCTCTGTGCGTGCTTGCAATTGACCTGCAAACTCACCATAGAGGTCTTCAGTCAAACGTGCACGCAGGGTGTCGTGATCTGCATCATCCCAAGCTTTCTGCACCGCGACAAACTGACGCTTGGCTTCGTCCAGGAATGTTTGCTGATCAAAATCAGCTGGAATAAACCAGGAACCCACCACAGGCTCAGAAGCGGTTGCTGCACCGGCACCACCAAACTGCTGGCGGTTTTGCGCTGCTTGACCGGGTGCTTCAAACATTTGACGCTGGTGGTTTTGACCTGTTGCGCCGCCTGCTCCTGCACCTTGATTGGCCGTGCGTGCAGCCGAATTACGTGCCGCAAAATAACGGAACGCAAACAGAACGGCACCCGCGATCAAGGCGATCACCAGTAAGTCAGCCAAAGCACCGCCCAGACCGAAGTGTGACAAGAGTGCAGCCAGACCCAAACCAGCGGCAATCCCTGCCAAAGGACCTAACCAACGTGAACCACCGGCTTTTGCACCCTGAGCAGCCGCAGCACCTCGAGCGGGCGTCGCTGCTGCAGGCGTTGCCTGACGTTTCTGCATGACATTAGCCGACTGACGACCTGAGCTAAAGCCACCACCGAATCGGCGGGCTTCCGCGTCAAAGGATGCTGTCACCATGACCAAGGTACTGCCGACAACCATCAGAACTGCCAACAACTTTGAAAAAAAACGATTCTTCATACAAACCTCTTTAAGAAGGATTCCGTCGCGGTTGGTTATCACCAAACCCGACAGGGTAATGTGCGTTTTTAGATAAGATCGGGCGCGATGTCAACTGTTTTCCACAGTTTTACGTTAAATAAATTCAAATAACCGCCGATACCCCTGACCCTCAGGATAGACGAACGCCTTCGTGAACTGCGACCAGACCCGCACTTAAATTAAAATAGTCAGTTCGCGCAAAGCCCGCATCCTGCAGCATCACTTTTAAAGTCTCCTGATCGGGATGCATGCGGATTGATTCGGCCAGATAGCGGTAGCTCTCTTCATCATTGGCCACTTTTTTACCCAACCACGGTAAAACATTAAACGAATACCAGTCATAAGCTGGCTCTAGCGCTTTCGTAACTTTGGAGAACTCGAGCACCATCAGTTTGCCGCCCGGACGTAAAACTCGGTACATCTCTGCCAAAGCCTGATCCTTATGCGTCATGTTGCGCAAACCAAATGCCACAGTCACCCGGTCAAAGTATCGATCAGGAAACGGCAATGCTTGAGCATCACAGACTGCGACTGGCAATAACAAACCCGCATCTACCAATCGGTCTCGACCAACCCGCAACATCGACAAGTTGATATCGGTGGCCCAGACTTCACCTTTGGCACCTGCACTACGCGCCATTGCTTTGGCCAAATCCCCTGTACCACTGGCAATATCCAGCACTTTCATGCCAGGGCGAACGGCAACGCGCGAGAGTGCGAATTTTTTCCAGAGTCTGTGCATCCCACCTGACATGAGGTCGTTCATCACGTCATAACGTGAGGCCACCGAATCAAAGACTTCAGCGACCAAATCGGCCTTCTGGGATTCATCAACGTTGCGAAATCCGAAGTGTGTTTGCTTTTCTGACATGCGTGATATTTGTGCCTTAAGGCACCCTTCTAATGAGAGGTGGGGGCAACCCCCGACAAAACAGAATGTCACTATGGTAGACGATTCGGGTCTGTCACCCGACACAACGCCCCTGCCCCTAAGTGCAATCCTGTGGCATGATGCCAATTCGTGATGTATTTATTCGCCATTTTACGCGCAAACGATGCATAACAATTTTTGGTGACAAGAAGGTCTGCATAAAGCGTGACAATTCACTTTGCACATCTTCTGGATCATCCATATCCAAACTGGAGACAGCCTATTCATGTCTGAACACACGATCCGGCACGAAGGTGATCGCTGCATCATGGTTAGTCTAGGGCAAGTGATAGATGAATCGACTGGCCTGAAATGTCTGGCACTCGCCGATCAGCTGCGTGCGCTCAATCTCGCAGGTGTTCAGGACATTGTGGCGTCTTATGTGTCTGTGGCCGTTCACTACACGCCCGATCCGGCACTGGGCAATGATCCGGCTGGTGCGATCAAAGAGGCGATACACAACACACTCACCACGCTGTCTGACCAGAGTCTGACTCAACTCAGCGGACAAGTTGTCAGACTCCCCATCTGCTATGGCGGCGCCCATGGGCCAGACCTTGAAGAAGCCGCAACGATGGCCGGCTTGTCACCAGAAGCATTCATTCAAGCGCACCATGCCCAGCCATTGCGAGTATTCTCGCTTGGGTTTGCACCCGGCCAACCCTATATCGGTGTGCATGACGAACGTTTTGCCATTCCCCGCCGTGCCACCCCGCGTACAGCCGTGCCACCTGGCTCACTGGGGGTTGCCAACCGCCAAAGCACGCTCTATCCCAATGTTTTACCCGGTGGGTGGATGATTATCGGGGCAACCCCTGTCCCCTTATTCGATGCACACGCTTCTGAACCATCCCGACTGAATCCTGGTGACACTGTGTACTTTGAACCTATAAGTGAAGCCGAGTTTGACGCCATTCGGCGCGCAAACCCAACCCAAGAGTCTCGATCATGATGTACGTCCAAAGACCCGGTTTGCTTTCAAGCTTCCAAGACTCAGGGCGTTGGGGTTATCAACATCTAGGCGTCTCAGTCACTGGGGCCATGGATACGCTGGCACACCGTTTAGCCAATTTGATCGTTGGCAACCAGGAAAACGATTGCGCCACCCTAGAGATGACGCTCATGGGGCCAACATTGCGTTTTGATAGCGCCTGCTGTCTGTGCCTGACCGGGGCCGATATGCAAGCACATTGTGACGACAAACCAGTCACCCCCTACCGCCCATTTATTGCTCGCAAAGGACAAACCTTGCGCCTTAAAACCGCAGCCAAAGGCACCCGCACCTACCTGTCCGTTTTTGGTGGATTTACCATCCCCTCGTTACTCGGTAGCCAAAGTACGTATCTGCGAGCGGATCTAGGTGGGTTTCAGGGGCGTGCCTTACGGGCAAAGGATCAAATTAAGATTCACCAGCCTCTACCTGACAACGCATCACGTCTGGACGCCTTAGAAACAGCGCTACGGCAGATCAATGTTTATTTACCTGCTTCCATCGCTCAGTTCGTCAGCCACCGCTCTGATCTGCGCTTTCTCCATGGCGAGCACTGGAACGACTTCACACCAGAGGCCCGTCAAGCGCTGGTGAAGTCACGCTGGCGCATCTCAGCCGACTCAGAACGCATGGGCTATCGCTTGGAAGGGCCTGAGTTGCACACGAAACAAGCGACACAGATTCTCTCTGGTCCGACGTCATTTGGCACGATTCAGGTCCCGGGTTCAGGTCAGCCCATTGTGCTGATGGCCGATCGTCAGACCACAGGGGGATATCCTAAAATCGCCACCATTGCGACTGTTGATTTACCCGCGCTCGCACAAAAGCGTCCGGGGGAATACATTGAGCTAACGCCCATTCGCCACAGCCGGGCTCAGGCACTGGATTTACGCCGTGAACAAGCTTTTGCGCAACTAACTGTCACATCACGACATATTCAACAGCTCATTGAAAAACACATTTAATATCAAGCATCATCAAACACACACATCTTGCCAGGAGACTCCACAATGACGCTCTCAATTGATTTGAACTGTGACATGGGCGAAAGCTTTGGACTTTGGCGTATGGGCCAGGATGAGGCCATGATGTCACTCATCAGCTCGGCCAACATTGCGTGTGGGTTTCATGCCGGTGATCCGGCGATTATGCGCGAGACAGTGGCTTGCGCACTCGCACACGGCGTCTCTGTGGGCGCACATCCTGGCCTGGCTGATCTGCAAGGTTTTGGTCGACGCGCCATCCCGACCACTGAACAACAAGCATATGACCTCACCGTCGTGCAAGTCGGTGCACTCGCCGCAGTGGCCGCCAGTCAAGGGGGACGCCTGAATCATGTCAAAGCGCACGGCATGCTGTACAACATGGCCGTCAAAGATCGGGCGATTGCTCGTGGCCTTGCTCGTGCCGTCCATGACGTCGATACCACATTGATTTACTTTGGGCTTGCCGGCAGCATCATGATCGAAGAAGCACAGGCACTGGGGCTTAAAACGGCTCAAGAAGTGTTTGGTGATCGCACCTATCAACCAGATGGATCGCTCACACCACGTCAAGAACCAGACGCCATGATCACCGATGTGCAACAATCCGTTGCTCAAGTCCTTCAAATGGTGCAACAAGGCACAGTCACAGCTCGTGATGGCTCAGTCATCGCAGTCCAAGCGGACACACTCTGTCTACATGGTGATCAACCCGGTGCGGTCGGATTTGCGCAAGCGATTGTGCAAGCGTTAACGGCCGCGAACGTCGCGATCCAGTCACCGAAGTGACAGTGCGATCACAGCACAAGCATCGAGCGCTTAAAAATTGATCAAAAAGCCACATTCTTTGTGGCTGTCATTTGCTAAAATAGCACCAACAACACCCGCCACACTTCAGGTTGACCCGCAAGTGTCTGTCTCGTGCTCCCAGGGTGGGTTTCTTTTTTGTGAGTCGCTCTAAAAAACAGATTAAAGCGACTCACATCACAGCCCAATCACCAAGCAGCCCAATCACCAAGGCTACTGTTCTTCAGCTTTCGGTGATGCGTGCGTATTACAGCTGAGTTAGACCAGAACGCGCTCAATCCCACCTTGGTTTGCCACTCGGACGTAATCTTCCATCCAGGTCGTCCCCAAAATGTGTTTGGCCATTTCCACTACGATGTAATCGGCATCGGCACCAATGTCATCGCTATAACGCGACATACCCTGCAAACAGGACGGGCAGGAAGTCAACATCTTAAGTTCACCCTTAAATCCGTCTTCGCGCAAGGTTGCGACGTTTTTATGGAGCTCTTCTTCCTTTCTGAAGCGCACTTGCGTGGAAATATCGGGTCTGGAAACTGCTAAAGTACCGGATTCACCACAGCAACGATCGGCTTTAATGACTTGATCACCCACGAGTGAACGCACAGTATCCATCGGATTGCGTTGCTTCATAGGGGTATGGCAAGGATCGTGGTACATGTAGCGCACGCCATCCACACCTTCAAGCGCAATGCCTTTTTCCAGAAGGTATTCATGGATATCAATCATGCGGCATCCCGGGAAAATGCTCTCAAAGTCATACGCTTGAAGCTGATCAAAGCAAGTTCCACAACTCACGACAACCGTTTTAATATCGAGATAATTCAACGTATTGGCCATACGGTGAAACAGCACACGGTTATCTGTCACCATTTGTTCGGCTTTGTCATACATGCCGTTGCCGCGCTGCGGATAACCACAGCAAAGGTAACCTGGGGGCAACACGGTTTGCACACCGGCGTGCCACAGCATCGCCTGCGTCGCTAACCCAACCTGAGAGAACAAACGCTCGGAACCGCAACCGGGGAAATAAAACACGGCTTCTGTATCGGACTGGGTGCGTTGTGGATCACGAATGATCGGCACGTAATCCGGATTCTCAATATCGAGCAGCTTACGCATGGGTTTTTTAGGCAAACCACCGGGCATTTTTTTGTTAATAAAGTGCACGATTTGCTCACGCAAAGGCGCTTTACCCACGGTTGATGGTGGCGCAGCCGTTTGTTTTTCTGCGGGTTTAGCCAGCACATCATGCGCTAAACGCTGCACTTTGTAACCCGTTGAAATCATGGCCTTACGGGTCACGTTAATGGCTCTGGCATCTTTGGTGTTCAAAAAGAACATCGAAGCCGCTGTCCCGGGATTGAATGATTTCTTGCCCATACGACGCAACAGCGCCCGCATGTCCATGGACACATTCCCAAAATCAATGTCAACCGGACAGGGGTTAAAACACTGATGGCAAACGGTACAGTGGTCTGCGACATCTTCGAACTCTTCCCAGTGACGCAAGCTCACGCCACGACGGGTTTGCTCTTCATACAAGAATGCTTCGATCAACAAAGAGGTCGCCAGAATCTTGTTTCTAGGCGAATACAACAAATTCGCACGCGGCACATGCGTGGCACACACGGGCTTACATTTACCGCAACGCAAACAGTCTTTAATGGACTCACTAATTTTGCCGATATCACTTTGTTGCATGATGAGCGATTCATGTCCCATCAAACCAAAGCTAGGTGTCCAGGCATGGCGCAAATCAGAACCGGGCATTAATTTGCCGGCATTAAAGTGACCATGCGGATCAATGCGGTTTTTGTAATCTTGGAAAGGTTTGAGCTCTTCAGGTGTCAAGAATTCGAGTTTGGTCAGACCAATACCATGTTCACCCGAAATCACACCATCCAGATCACGGGCGATTTTCATGATGCGCACCACGGTTTCATTGGCTTCACGCAGCATATGGTAGTCGTCTGAGTTGACCGGGATGTTGGTGTGGACGTTACCGTCACCGGCATGCATGTGCAAGGCAACAAACACGCGGCTTTTTAGGACCCGGGCATGCACAGCTTGCAATTCTGTCATCGTCGGCGCAAACACATGCCCACCAAAAATCGTGCGCAAGTGGCTCAGAATCTCGGCTTTCCAAGAGATCCGTAAAGTGTGATCCTGCACCACATCAAATAGGGTCGCTTGTGCTTCTTCCTGCAAGCGTTTATCCACCATTGGCACAAGATCTTGCAAGCCATAGGTTTCAAACGCACCGCGCAGTTCTACCAGTGGCACATCCAGATTATCCAACACCCATTGCCAGCGTGCTTTCACAGTCTGTAAAAGGCTCAATGCCTGCTGACAACGCTCCTGAACCAGTTCCGGACTGACAATCATGTCTGTAGTTTTAGGGCGTGGCAGTGTCAAAGGTTCGTTGAGTCGTTTGATTAACTCATCAATCAAACGCAGTTTATTGGCGGTAGACAGCTCAATATTTAAGCGTTCAATCGCATCGGTGTACTCACCCATCCGTGGCAATGGAATCACCACGTCTTCATTGATCTTAAATGCATTGGTATGACGTGCAATCGCCGCTGTTCGCGCGCGATCGAGCCAGAATTTTTTGCGGGACTGTTCACTGACCGCGACAAATCCTTCACCATGTCGTGTGTTGGCCATACGCACGACTTCACTACAGGCAGCCGCCACTTGATCGGCATCGTCCCCGACGATGTCACCAATCAACACCATTTTGGGTAAACCACCGCGTTTACTCTTGGTGGTGTAACCCACTGCACGCAGATAGCGTTCGTCTAGATGCTCCAGACCCGCGAGGATTGCTCCACCGCTGCGAGTTTGCGCATCCAGATAATCTTTAATTTCGACAATCGATGGGATGGCATTGCGCGCCTGTCCAAAGAACTCGAGACAGACTGTACGCGTGTGCTCGGGCATACGGTGCATAATCCAGCGTGCAGCCACAATCAGACCATCACAGCCTTCTTTTTGCACACCGGGCAAACCCGCTAAAAACTTGTCGGTGACATCTTTACCCAAACCGACTTTACGGAAACGTCGACCTTCGACCTCAAGTACTTGCTCCTGCAAGACTTTCTCACCGGCGGGTAAGGTTCCATCCGACCAGACCAGTTCAAAGCGTGCGACGTCCACATCGTGAATCTTGCCCAAGTTATGGTCCAGACGTGTCACTTCCAGCCAGTTTCCTTGGGGGTCGACCATGCGCCACCAAGCGAGGTTATCTAGCGCTGTACCCCAGAGAACGGCTTTCTTGCCGCCCGCGTTCATGGCGACGTTGCCGCCTACACAGGACGCATCGGCTGAAGTTGGATCGACCGCAAAAATATAGCCCGCAGCCGCTGCCGCATCGGCCACACGACGTGTTACCACACCCGCGCCTGTGCGAATCGTTGCCACCGGCTCATCCACACCAGGCAGCTGCGACATTTCCAACGGCTCAAGGGTGTCGAGCTTTTCTGTGTTGATTACCGCACTGCGCCAGCTCAGCGGCAATGCGCCCCCGGTGTATCCAGTGCCACCACCTCGTGGCACGATCGTCAGACCCAGCCCAATACAGCCTCGCACAAGGCCGGCCATCTCGGCTTCACTATCCGGCGTGAGCACCACAAACGGATACTCCACACGCCAGTCCGTGGCATCAGTCACATGCGAAACCCGTGACAACGCATCAAATTTGATGTTGCCGGGTGCTGTCAGCTTACTTAAAGTCTGCTGCACTTTTTTACGCAAATCACCGGTTTGTACAAACGTCGCTTCAAAATCAGCCACGGCACGTCGGGCATGCGCAAGCAAAGCGGCGACTTTGTCGTCACGCTCGAGATTGTCTGAGCCTCGGCGTTTGTCAATTTCTTGCAAACGATGCTGCATGGCTTCAATTAACTGTGCGCGTCGCTTGGGACTATCGAGAAGATCATCAGTCAAATACGGATTGCGTTGAACAACCCAGATGTCGCCCAAGATTTCATACAACATCCCGGCAGACCGTCCGGTTTGACGCTCAGACCTTAAGTCATTGAGCAATTCCCAGGCTTCGACGCCCAGAATACGACTGACCACTTCCCGATCAGAAAAGGATGTGTAGTTATAGGGAATCTCCCGCAAACGGGCAACACCCGGCTCAGGAACAGACGTGGCAAGTAAATGGCTGGCAGTAGGAGCGTTCATCTCTTTGTTTTGCAAATAATGAGCGGCACCGAGTCGGCACCATGGATGACATAACACCTCATTTTAAAGGACAAGACCCGCTTCACAGTGCATCAACAAGTTTCTAGCCCGGAAAGATCACTTTTATCAGAAACCTTTAGAACCAAAGCCCCGCCAAAATCGCGTAACGACCAAACTTTCCGATGGCAATCCAGACGATGCAAGGCAACCACGGTAAACGCAACGTCCCAGCCACCAACACCATCGGGTCACCAACGACCGGCAGCCACGACATGAGTAAAGCCATTGGACCCAATCGTTGTACAACCGCCTGCACTCTGGCGCTGGGTGCTTTGGCTGGAGCAGTGACCACGGCCTTTTGTCCTGTTCGAACACGCCGCCAGACCCAGCGCAATCCCCGCCCCATCAGCAAGGTTACAACCGCACCTAGAGTATTACCCAAGCCGATTGCCAACACCGCGGGCCAAACCGACGTGGGTGTTTGGTAGGTTAGATAGGACAGCAACACGGGTTCTGATGGCAGTGGCAACAAGGTCGCCGCCAAAAACCCGGTCAAAAACAATCCCAGTAAGGCCGTCACGAATTAAATACCGGTAAATCCGTCGGATGGTCGACATCCTGAATGCAACCCGCATCATCAAGCATCAACGTCTGGCGAATTTGCGGGTTTTGACGCCACAAAGCCGATAATCCTGTTTCAGGATCCAAATCCTGCGCGAGATAAGCCTGCGCCAAAGCCTTTGTCACCGCCACGGGATGGCCGGGTCGCTTCTGATAAACAGGCTGCCAAACCGCCGCTTGTTCACACGCCAGACCCGCCTCTAACGCTTGACGCACCTGCTGGTACGTCGTTTGCGCAATCCACGGCATGTCTGCCAGCGCAATCAACCAACCTTGCACATCGGGCGGCGCATCGGTAAGCCCACTACGCAAGCTCACCCCCTGCCCTAAATCAGCTTGCTCACAAACTCGAATGCGCACAGGCAATCCCGCAAGTGCACGAACCACCCCGAGATTGTGAGGCCCAACGACTACAGTTAATGTCTGCACCCAAGGCAACAGTTGTTGAGTGCTTAAGCGGATCATGGGCAGCCCCGGCGCGACTGGAACCAGCAATTTATGCTGTTGACCCGTCGGGTCAAAACGGCGCCCACGGCCGGCAGCTAGCAACAAACCATGGATCACAAAGCGGTTGTCACTAGGTTGTGTGTCGTGCTCATGGAATAATGGGGGGATAATTTTACTCATGGGTTCCTATGTCAACCGATTATCTGAAACGTATTCTGACATCCCGAGTGTATGACGTGGCTGTTCCCACGCCACTCGAGAAAGCAAAATCACTCTCTGAACGCACCGGCAATGAATTTTTACTCAAGCTTGAAGATCTACAGCCAATTTTTAGCTTCAAGATCCGTGGTGCGTACAACAAAATGGCCAATCTCAGCGCCACAGTCAGAGACCGAGGTGTGATTGCTGCCTCCGCGGGCAATCATGCGCAAGGCGTCGCACTATCGGCCCATAAGCTGGGCTGTCGCGCTGTCATTGTGATGCCAACCACCACACCCCCCGTCAAAATCGAAGCTGTCCGCAGGTTCGGTGCCGAAACGGTGTTGTACGGTGAAAGCTTTAGCGACGCCTATGAAAAAGCACTCGAACTCGAAAAATCTGAGAACCTCACGTTTGTACATCCATTTGACGACCCAGATGTGATTGCTGGTCAAGGTACGATCGCCCTAGAAATCTTACACCGGCATCCTGATCCCATTGATGCCGTGTTCGTGGCGATTGGTGGCGGTGGACTGATTGCTGGCGTCGCTGCCTACATCAAGCAAATTCGCCCAGAAATCAAAGTGATTGGTGTGCAAACAGAAGACTCTGACGCCATGATTCGCAGTGTTGAGGCCGGACGGCGCGTGCGCATGCAAGATGTCGGCTTATTCTCTGATGGCACAGCCGTTAAACAAGTGGGCGTAGAAACATTTCGGTTAACCCGTGAACTTGTGGATGATTTTGTGCGCGTCAACACCGATGAGTTGTGTGCAGCGATCCGTGATGTGTTTCAAGACACGCGCAACATTTTAGAGCCTGCCGGCGCACTGGCCATTGCAGGGGCTAAGCGCTATCTGGCCGAGAAACGCTGGAAAGGCAAAACCGTGGTCGCCATTGCTTCGGGCGCGAACATGAATTTTGATCGTCTACGATTTGTCGCCGAACGGGCTGAAGTAGGTGAAGACAAGGAAGCGTTGTTTGGCGTCACACTCAAAGAAGAGCGTGGTAGTTTCAGACGTCTTTGCGCTTTAATCGATCATCGCAATGTCACGGAATTCAATTATCGGATGTCAGACAATGAGGATGCCCACGTCTTTATCGGAGTGCAGATCAGCACACCCGATGAACCAGCAAAAATCGTCGCCACTCTAGAAAAAAATGGCTTTCCGACGGTCGATCTGACACAAAACGAAATGGCCAAAACCCACTTGCGTCACATGGTGGGCGGTCGCAGCGACTATGCCAGTAACGAACTTCTATATCGTTTTGAGTTCCCCGAGCGACCCGGCGCTTTAATGCGTTTTCTGAGCACCATGCACCCGGACTGGAACATCAGTCTGTTTCACTACCGTAATTTGGGGGCAGACTTTGGTCGGATTTTAGTGGGTATTCAAGTGCCACCAGGCCAAAAAACTCGTTTCAGAGCATTCCTCAATGAATTGGGTTATCCGCACTGGAACGAAACCGACAATCCGGCGTATGACTTGTTTTTAGGCGGACTGCGAACAAGGCCAACTGCCTAAATCTCTTAGGGTTTATCTGAGGTGACGTATTGATCAATGGCAGATACGCTATAGGCTTGCGGAAGTTGTACATAGAGTCACTGTCGCCAAGATTTTTACCTCACCCTTGATAAGTGGAGATCCCACCTTATGAATCGTCGTTCATTCATACGTAAAGGCGCTGTTGGCGCCGGTTTTGCTGGTCTGGCCACCATGGCTACACCCGCCCTTTCTCAAAACAAGATTGTCTGGCGCATGGTGACTGCATGGCCCAAGAACTTCCCCGGTCTGGGCGTTGGTGCACAGCGCGTCGGTGATCGCATCACCGAAGCTTCCGGTGGTCGTTTGACCGTACAGGTGTACTCAGCAGGTGAACTGGTCCCAGCCCTGCAATCCGTTGATGCGGTGATTGACGGCGGCGCCGAAATGTCACACGGTGCGGCTTACTACTGGTTTAACAAGAGCCCCGCCTTGAACTTCTTTACGGGCGTGCCTTACGGTATGACCGCCCGTGAACTCTCCGCATGGGTCCGCTTCTTGGGTGGTCAAGAAATCTGGGATGAGATCTACGGTCAGTTTGGTATCCGTGGCTTCTTGTCCGGTAACACGGGCACACAAGCAGGCGGTTGGTTTAAAAATGAAATCAAGAGCTTGGATGACATCAAAGGCCTGCGCTTCAGAACACCCGGTTTGGCTGGACAAGTTTGGTCCTTGCTAGGTGCTTCTGTCACCAACTTAGCGGCTGGTGATATTTTCCAGGCGCTGCAATCAGGCGCACTCGATGCGGCTGAATTTGTCGGACCTTATAACGATCTGGCACTGGGCTTCTACAAAATCTGTAAGTACTACTACACCACGAGCTTTGTGGAACCAGGTCTGGCCACAGAATGCACCGTCAACCTGAAAGCCTACAACGCACTGTCTAAAGACCTCCAAGAAATCATTCGTGCGGTTTGCCAAGCCGAATACGAACAAGTAACTTCAGACTTTGCAGCAAACGATCCACGTGCACTGGAAGTGTTGGTCAAGCAACATGGCGTAACCGCCATCAGCTCTTTCCCCGACAGCGTTCTGGAAGCCGGTGCGATTGCATCCAAGCAACTGCTCGAAGAGTTGGGTGACAAGGGTGACGCACTGACCAAGAAAACGTTGGATAGCTTCACTAAAGCACTGAACCTGTTGAGCATCAAAACTGACACAACAGACGTCAACTTTATCGAAGCACGTAAGAAGTACTTCAGACTGTAATCTCTAACAGATTCGCAGTTTGAAGATTTAGACAGCCCGCTTAAGCGGGCTGTCTTCGTACAAGTGAAATAATGTGAATCTGGGTCACGATTCATGTGTTGTGCAACACAGCCATCAGATCACGGGTGCGCCTCGCATTGCGGCATCCAACTGGCGTTGCGCCCGTTGCGAGAACACAGATAAGCCAAGGCTGCGACTTTCAACAATTGCGCGCTGCCATCTTTCAAAGGCAGATTGAGACTGCCCTAACGCGTGCAATGCCACCGCTTCTTGACACAGTGCAGCCGCATACAAGGAATTCGTGCCGTAAAACTCAATCAAACCGTACGCCTGTTCCACCGACTTCAACGCTGCTTGCGACATTCCAAGTCGATTGTGACAATCAGTCAGTATCAATTCCACAAAAGCCTGCCAAACAGGCGCAGTCTGTTTAGTCCTGGCTTCCGCACTTTTTGATGCTTAATAACTACATAGTTGTTTTAAAACAATGGGTTACTATTTTTAGGCACTACTTTATTTTCTGATCGCGCTATCAGAATGGGAACCATTGGCGCAATGGCAGCGCTATGCGAGACTGGGACTCAATGAGCGACTGAGGTCAAAGGCTCGATAAACACACGACGCATCCTGACTGAAGGCGCTGGGCATGCGGTATTTGGCGCCAGTTTTAATGTGCTCCAGAATACTGGTTTGCACACTGAGGAGGGTTGCCCGAAGTTGTTCAACGCTCATCGCCTGTTGTGCAAGCTTGACCCGTTGCTGAGCATGGCGTATCAGTGCGAAGGCTAGGTAACACAAACCAATGTGGGCTTGGATGCGTTCTGACTTTCGGTGATAAATGGGACGCACGGCCAAGCAGTGTTTGATCGTACGGAATGACTCTTCAATGATCCAAAGCCGGCGATATTGCGCCAGTAGCGCACCCGCGCTGCTGGTGCGGTCATTGGTCACAATGGCGTGCAGACCATCCCAGATCGAATCGGCATCAATAGGCTCTTGATCTAAGACATACGTACCACCGCCATCGGTATGTCCCACATAGCGCAAATAACCCTTGTTAGAGATGAGTTTCTTGCCATTGGCTTTGGCTGGCTTTACCTCACCAGTGACCTTGTCTACTTTGGGTTTACCACCATTGAGTTTGGCTTGCAGACGTTGCAAGATGGCTTCGCGGTCAGCCCGATCTTTACGGGCTCGCTTGCTGCTGTAGCTCACGATGAGTCGTCGGCCACGCCAGTCAAACTCACGAACCCACACCGACTCACCCTCAAGGGGAATGGGTGTTGCGAGCGTTGCATTCAAGACCTGTGCTTGTTCTTTCTTGTTCAGACTGCGACGCATGGGCATGGCGACCACATAGTTCCTGGGTGCCGCTTCTAGGTTCTTCAAGTTCTGATCACTGCACAGAGCCCGATCAGCCACGAAGCTGTCTTGGTCTGCAGGTAGGGATTTCTGCCAGCGTTCCATGCACTCAATGAGTGTGCGAACCTCGGCTGTATTGCCAGCAAATAGCTCATAACCAATGGGCAAACCGTCTTCATTAGTGGCCAGGGCCAAGACGACTTGCGTGCAGTGGTATTTCTGATCTTTGGAGTACCCGAATGCCCGCAACTCATCGACCTCAACGCTTTCGAAATATAAGGTCGTGACATCAAAGAGCATCATCTGCACATGACCACCTGTCAGGCTGATCGTGGCATTGAGCACGGTTTGTTTGAGCGCATCCAGACGCGACAGTTTTTACCTGAGTTTAAGTTGTTTCCATCTCTTCAATTTCTGCTGTCCGGCACTGATCCGTCACCACTTTTGATGCCTCAGAATTCGAACTGAAACGATCAACTATTTTCACTCCACCCCCTGACACTGTCTGGTATACCTCATCAGGTGTCCGATCACTCAGTGCCTGATGGGGACGTTCATGGTTATAAAACCTGAAATACTCAGTTAACCCCAGCATCAGCAACTTCGGATAAAGCCCCTAAACTGCTGTGATTTCCGGCGGAGATGAGGTAGTCACCGCCCCGTTCGGTTAGGCTGAAGTTTCAACACAAAAAGTCCTAGGAGAACGAAGCGATGACTAATTTCAAGATTAACGTAAATGCAGAGCATTTGGCAGGTTTGTTTGACAGTGAGGATGGTTTGGCAGGACTAGTCACGGAAGTTTTGAACCAGGTTCTGGACCTTCAGGCCACCGAAGCGCTGGGTGCTGAGCGTTATGAGCGCAGCGAAGAGCGTCGTGGCTTGCGCAACGGTTACCGACCCCGGACACTGTATACCCGTGTTGGTCCGGTCACACTGCGTGTCCCACAGACGCGAGATGGCAGTTTTTCAACGGAGCTGTTTTCTCGTTATCAACGAAGTGAGCAAGCTTTTGTGCTGGCTCTGATGGAGATGGTTGTCCAAGGCGTGTCAACGCGCAAAGTGGCAGCCATCACGCAGGAGCTGTGCGGTGTGAGCTTCTCCAAGAGTCTGGTTAGCCGCCTAAGTGCCAACCTTGAACCACGGGTACAAGCATTCAATGAGCGCCGCCTAGACGGTCAGTACGCTTTTGTATTGGTTGATGCCATGTACATCAAGTCACGCCAAGGTGATCGCGTTGTACAGCGTGCAGCGTTGATCATCTCAGGTGTTCGAGCTGACGGTTACCGCGAAGTCTTGGGCGTGCGCATCGCGGATACAGAAAGCTACACGACCTGGGACGAGACCTTTGCGTGGCTCAAGGCTCGTGGCCTTAAGGACGTGATGTACGTGGTTTCGGATGAGCATGCTGGCTTGTATGCAGCGGTGCAGCGACACTTTCAGGGGGCCACCTGGCAGCGCTGCCAGGTGCATTTGATGCGCAACATTCTCAGTCATGCGCCAGTACGCCAGCGGGCAGATGTGGCCGCGGCAGCCAAGCGTATTTTTGCAGCTGCCAGTATGCAAGAGGCCCGTCGCCTGCTGGACGAGTTTGTAGAGGCGTTTTCTGAGCGGGCTCCCAAGGCGGTGGCCTGCATGGAGAATGGCTTTGAGGATGCAATGGCGGTCACGGCGTTGCCTGAGAAGTATCACAAGCGATTGCGCACCACCAACATGATGGAGCGGGTGAACCGAGAGGTTAGACGCAGAGAGCGTGTCATTGGGATTTTTCCGAATGATGAATCAGCCTGGCGGCTGATTGGTGCATTGCTGGCCGAGCTCAATGAAAAATGGCAAGCTCGACGGTATTTGGACATGGATGAATACCGCGATTGGGCACAAGAACAGGCGCGCGCTGCAGCAACACTACGCAGTGTTGCTGCAGCCTGATGGCCTACAACGTGTCAGCCAACTGAAAGGAAACGAAATTACAGCAAATTTGGGACTTGACTCAACTTCGGCATCATGGCGCACCATCGGAGCCACCTTTGACGATGTGCTTTTCGGGTATCCTACACGCTTCAACTGCTTGAACTCCGCTTTGTTTAACTCGTAGGTATTCAGATCAGCGACAATGCCGGCATTGATTACAGCGTCCTGAGCTTCCGTGGGCATAAGTAATTTGCGCTTTTCATTCAACATAGCTCTATGCCTTATGTCTGTTTGCCTTACATCAACTGATGATATACATGCGCAAAGATAGCACGCCTTGCTTGCAAAAACATCCTTTCGAATCAAAGCCACTTTGCCCAGATAGAGTGCTCGACAATCGAGCAGAAAAACAGCTCATTGCTTTAAAGAGTGTTTCTTAAAATGTTTAGAAGATACTAAAAAATAGTAGAAATCTGAAAGCAGATACAGCCCGCTATGCGGGCTGTATTTTTAAGCGAATCAGTCAACGACCGATCAGGGCAATTTGGCCATCACTCAGTACAACTGCTTAGGCAACCAAGTCACAATTTCTGGGAAGATAAACAAGATCGCAATCGCCACAATTTGTAAGATAACAAACGGTATCACCCCTTTGTAGATCTGACCCGTTGTCACAGTCGCTGGCGCCACGCCCCTCAAATAAAACAGTGCAAACCCAAAGGGTGGTGTCAGGAAACTCGTTTGCAGATTCACACCTACCATCACACCCAACCAGATGGGATCGATATCCAGCATCAGTAAGATAGGCGCTGTAATCGGAATCACGATAAAGATAATTTCAAACGTATCAAGAATGAATCCGAGCACAAACATGATTAGCATGATGACAATCATCGCGCCAACCGCACCACCCGGCATACCATCTAGAAACTGGTGCACCAAGTGATCACCACCCATTTGTCGAAACACAATCGAAAAGACCGAGGCACCAAACAAAATAATAAAAATCATTGAGGTGATGCTAGCGGTTGAGACCGTAGCTTCTTTAACAACTTTCCAGGACAAGCGCCATTTCAAGGCAGCCAAAACAGCAGCGCCCACGGCACCCACCGAGGCAGCTTCTGTTGGCGTGGCAATCCCGCCCAAAATCGATCCCAACACAGCGACAATCAGCGCCAGCGGCGGAAGAAAGGCAGTCAACACTTCTTTCATCAACTGACCACGCTCTTCAAGTGGTACGGGGGTCGCTGGACAGGATTTCGGGTCAAAGATGGCTTTGATGATGATCCAACTCAGATAGAGTCCGACCATCATCAGACCCGGCAAAAAAGCACCCGCAAACAAGTCGCCCACAGAAACCGGATCTGGCGCAAAATTGCCCTTAGACATCTGAACTTGAGAGTGGATGCCAGACAACATATCGGCCATAAAGATCAGAACGGTCGATGGTGGAATAATCTGTCCGAGCGTACCTGACGCACAGATCACACCGGTTGCCAGTTTGGGATCGTAACCAGCGCGCATCATGGCCGGCAGGGAAATCAGCCCCATCGTCACCACGGTCGCGCCAATCACACCGGTTGAAGCCGCCAGTAAGGCACCAACCAGCACCACCGAAATACCCAAGCCACCTCGCAAATTGCCAAACAGCTTGCCCATTGTCAGCAACAATTGCTCCGCAATCTGAGAGCGTTCCAGCATCACGCCCATAAAAATAAATAAAGGCACAGCAACCAGCACTTCGTTGGTCATGAAGCCGATATAACGCCCCGCCAGTGAAGTGAAGTTACTGAAATCAAAAACACCAAACCAACTACCGATCAAACCAAAGATCAGCGATGTGCCCGCCAAAGTAAAAGCCACCGGAAAGCCCAACATGAGCATGCCGATGACGCCAAAAAACATTAAGCCGGAGAGGATCTCTCCTATCAGGATGGGATCCATCAGGGCTCCTCAATCAATGGTTTGCTTGCGGGATAACGAAAATCTTCTGGCACCAGATCTTCTCGGTTGGCCAGAACAAGAATCGAACGAAACGCCATCGAAAGACCCTGAAGACCAACCAACACCGCAAACGCAAGGATAAAAGTCTTCAAAATAAAGAGCCCTGGCATGCCACCCGCGTTCGCAGACGGCTCGTACAACCGCCAAGCGCGCTGCACAAAACCCAGACTAAACATGTAGACAACTGTCATGAACGGCAATAAAAATACGACCACACCGATTAAATCCGCGATCGCTTTTGTCCGAACGGAGGCTGGACGATAGAAAATATCGACACGAACGTGGTCACCACGCAACAATGCGAAGCCCGCCATGGCAGTAAACATCGCACCATTTAGCCAAACATACAGATCTTGTGCCCACAATCGCGTGTTGCCGAACATGTAACGCTCTACAACGACTGAAAAACAGACCAGCACAATGCCCAATGACAACCAAGAAAAAGTCTTGCCAACCCAGCGATTAATGCCGTTAATCAAGCGCAGCAAACCCGCCAACAGACTCAACATAACGACATCCGGAAGGAGGCCGGCCATTGAATATCGGACAGACACAAATAAACCTTGCGATTCATATTGTTATCCCAGAACCAAAAATAGTGTGCTTATTGTACGACCAGAAAACCAAGTAAGCATGAGGGAAAATGCGGATCGCCACGAAATCAGAAGGCGTTTATGCCTGCAAAGCAAAATCTCACCAAATGCTGTGCGTTTTTGTGCGCAAACTCACGCATAAAACGTACAAGCGTACTCAAGCTTGGGATTTTAGATGAGAGGAGGCAATCGCACGCGTTGTCCAGAAAGGAGCCGCTGCCAGTAACAAACCAAACATTGAAAAGCCAAATCCAACTCGATAAGAACCCGTCAAATCAAATAAGAATCCAGCTGTGTAAGCCCCTAACCCCGCCCCCAACGACATACAGGCATAAATCGTGCCATAAATCGTTGCTTGAGCACGTCCCGGAAACACACGTGCGGCGATAGTCGAAATAATAGGACCACGTGCACCTTGCGAAATCCCAAAGAACAATACGTATAACGTTAATGCCCACTGGGCGGGCGCATAGGAAATAAAGTACAGAAGTACCACACCAATAAACGTCGAGACAAAGGTGGCTGTCACTGTTGCGCGGGCACCAAACCGATCAGACAACATGCCTGCAGTACTCACGCCCACCACAGACAACATTCCCGCCATCCCAAACGCAGTGGCTGCTTCTAACGCACTAAACCCAGCATCCACTAAGAACACAATGGTTTGCACCAGCACCAAATAAATCGAAAATGCGGTAAAGAAAAAAGCTTGTGCCAATGCCCAAAACGCACGAGTTTTCATGGCAGCGAGTAATGGCGCCAAACTCATACGAGACTGACCCTGTGGAACTGGCTCTGGCTGGTAGCCTTCGGGCCCTGCTGTGATTCGCTTCCAAGGCAAAAAAAGGACCACTGGTAATGCAAGCAACAACATGCCGCCCAACACTTGATAAGCCAAACGCCAACCTTGCCAATCAATCATGAACTGAGCTAAAGGCACCAGTACCAAGCTACCTGCCCCGAACCCCGCATAAGCAAGCCCAATCGCCGTACTAGTGCGATGACGAAACCAGCGACTAATGAGTGCGGTCGACGGCACCATGCCCAATGCGGAAATCCCAATCCCACCTGCCAGCCCAATGCATAAGTACAGTTGCCACAAATCGGTGAGAAAACTGGCCAACACATAGGCACCGCCCATCACCAACAAGCCAAAGGTGTACACCACCCGAGGTCCGAAACGGTCAAACAAAACCCCAGCAAACGGTGCGGACAACCCATTGGAGAGCATGTAAATCGAATACACACTGGCAATCGCAGTTCGGCTCCAGCCAAACTCTTGTTCCAACGGCATTAAAAACGCCACATAAGTGTCGGCGACACCGCGGCCACCCATGTTAAAGGCGAAGCACAATGCCAATACTAGAATGGCGATTGTCCCGTCAGAAACCCTGCTTCGTTTTCTGCCCATCATCCCGCTCGTGTCTCATCCTGAATCGAATACCCGATGAAATATCTGGTCCGATTTCGTTCTTCTTAAACTGATTTGAAACAAACTTAGCACACGGCGTGGTTAGTGTCACAAAGAAAACAGCCCCACTTTTTTTTCACAAAAGTGGGGCTGCACTCAAATATCAGTTCCCTTCAGAGACGGAATAGAGGTTTTATTTCAGTCAGCAACGGTATAACGTTTTTCGATCACGGCTTGGTAGCGTGAACGCATCTCACGTGGGTTGGTCACGCTAATGCCCAGATCACGGGCAATACCGTCTTTCAATCCGTAGGCCCAGCCATGTACCGTCAAAGGCTGATTGCGGTCCCAAGCTTCTTGTACACTGCTAGTTTGACACACATGAACCACTTGTTCGATGACGTTGAGCTCACACAGTTTGTCATGACGCTCATGTTCACTAGGCAAGCTATCTAAATACTTGGCATGCTTCTGGCCAACATCACGCACGTGTCGAATCCAGTTATCAGACAAGCCCAGGCGCTGATGGTCCATCGACGCTTTCACACCAGAACAGCCATAGTGGCCAACAACCATGATGTGCTTAACCTTAATGAACTCAATGGCAAACTGAATCACGGACAAGACATTTAAGTCGCTGTGCACCACCACGTTGGCAATATTCCTGTGCACAAAAACCTCACCCGGCGCCAATCCTGTAATTTGGTTAGCAGGCACACGGGAGTCCGAGCAACCAATCCAGAGATACTCTGGGGACTGTTGTTTGGCCAAACGCTCAAAATAAGCACTATCTGTGTCGGTGACGTTGTCAACCCACGCTTTGTTCGCATCAAACAGGGACTTCAGGATATAGGGGTTTTGTGGCATGATCAGAGGACGCTCTAGCAGTGAGTCGGTGTTACAGTGTGAACAATCTTTTGAAGAACTATTGTGTATAAAGACTGCGTGCAGTCTCTAATCCTTCGGCTTGTTCCGAAGGATTTTACTCCGATTGCAACTCGGCCGCTTTGAAGCTCACACTTATGACGCAAATCACTGCAACATCTCTTTGGGATCATGTGCAAGATCGTTTATCCCAACAACAATGGCCAGTACCCGCCCTTTATGTGGTGGCCACACCCATTGGAAACTTAGCAGATCTATCGCCAAGAGCCCGTTACACCCTACAAAAAGCTGATGTCATCGCCGCAGAAGACACCCGAGCCACCCGCGTGTTACTGCAATCTTGGCATATTGAAACGGCATTAATTAGCTTGCATCGGCACAATGAGCAAGCGCGAGCCGATTCGATCCTCGCTCGACTCGCTGCAGGCGAGCGCATCGCACTGGTCAGTGACGCTGGCGCACCTGGAGTCAGTGACCCAGGTGGATATCTAATTCAGGCTGTGCGTGAAGCGGGTTACCCAATTGTTGCGTTACCTGGACCCAGTGCTGTCATCACAACCCTCATGGCATTTGGCACCACCACCGACCAGAACCCTGAGTTTGCATTTCTAGGGTTTCTAGCCAACAAATCCGGGCAACGTGTTCGACAACTCAAGCCGTGGCAGAACTGGCATGGGACTTTACTGTGTTTTGCGGCACCTCATCGCTTAGAAGACAGTCTGAAAGATCTGATCGAAGTCTTCGGAGAAAACAGACCCATTGGGCTTGCGCGTGAACTCACCAAACGCTTTGAAGAGACCGCTCTAATTCCATTGGGACAGGCCGTGCAATGGCTAGAAGCCGACAAGCATCGTCAGCAAGGCGAATACGTCCTACTGATTCCACCCGCCCTACCCGACACAAACGCCGCTGGCGAACAGGACGATCTGACAGATCAAATCGACGCACAAGTTTTGCCATGGATTGATGCCTTACTTGAAACGCGCTCAACCCGTGATGTCTCGCGCATCATGGCCGATATCCTGCAGCTTCCCAAAGCACGCTGCTACAGTTGGTTACACGCCTATTCAGAAAGCAAAGCTGGGCAAGACAGCCAATAATCCATCGAGTGATTGCACTCACAGAGTTTGTTTAACCGCCGGTACCCACCGCTGTCCCAGCGCAGTCAGACGATATTGCTGCAAACAACTATTTGGCTTATCAGGAATTGTGTACTCCACCAAACCGGCTGCCAAGCAGGGTATCAGATACGTTTCTCGCAAACGGCGCCGATCTTTCAAATTAAATACTTGTCGAATCTCATGATTACCCAATGAGCCATACTCTGCCAGTGACACTAATAGTTTTGACATGTAGGGTGTGACTGGTGGCGTTAGTGGTGTCATGACAAGTGGCGTGATTGGTGACATCAGTGAGGTCCCGTAAAGTGAAACATCAGGTTCACGTAACGTTGTCCACTGAGGTAAAGGTCGTTGTAACCGGGCAGTAAACTGATTACCAGTGATTTCATTGATCAATTCGAGCTGCGGCCATTTTTCAAGAGCCCGAGGAATACCGCTACCCAACCCACGATAAGGCAGTATCCGAAATGCATGTTCAGCCAACATCGGGTTGCGGCGATTCGTTTTACCCAAGCGAACATCTTCTAGGCTCAGGCTGTCTGGCAAGTGGCCAGGACTTATCATTTCGAGGCGATCTTTAAAGATTAAGATGCGAATAGGTGGCACTGATGAAATAGTCTTGATGAAGGCCAGCGTTTCCGTGTACTGCTGATAAAGCGTGCCTCCAATATCCTGACTATCTAGATAACAGGTATCAGAGATTTTTGTGCCCGGAAAAACCACAGCTTTCACCGAGCAAACGGGTCTCCAGCGTTGCGGCTGACGTCCAAACAGCAACAGGCCAGCTAAATTAAATTCAGAGCCGTCACCTAACCCTAAGTTTTGTAATACTGCATCGAGCGAGCGCTCCAACAGATCACTCTCTTCACTGTAAAACCGTTCCAAATACTGCCGAAACACGCCTTCGTCCAAGTCATCACTTGTCGTGCCTGTCACAGGGACAATATCGGCATACACGAGTCCAGCACGCTGAAACATACGTTGCATCTCCTCTCGAGCCAGCAACTGACGCTTATCTGCGCCTTGTTTAATCCAGATACGTCCTTGATGATCAAGGTAGGGCTTGGCAATACCATCAGCCACCGTCACGACAATCACCACACCTTGTTCAGTGAGTACATTCTCGGTCAGAAATCCGATCGGCGGATGGACATGTTGACTCGCCGCATTGCTTAGCATCTGGTTGATGCGTCGCACTTCAGCTGTATCCAGCCCAGAAATGCCTCCATCATCATTCACACCAACCAGTAACGTCCCGCCTCCACTATTAGAAAAAGCCACCAACTCAGCAGCCACTGCGTCAATATGTTGAAGTGTTCGTTTAAATTGCTGGCGACTATGCTCACCCGCCGCGATGCGTGCATGTAATTGCATCACAGTCATGGTTTGATGACACCGGGATATTGATTCAAGTAACTCGCTTGTGAAAGCGTTGAATCGAGTTGTGGTTTCGTTGCTTTTAACATGCCGCGCTCATGGCTAATGACGGCAGAAATTATAACGAAAGGCCAGATTTCATCATCGGTCAAAACGGCTAAAAACCGCCTGAAATCCACTTAAACCAATCAAACCAACTTACAAAAACTGATCCTCAGGCGAGCGCCTGAAGTAACGCAGATTCGACCCGATCAACATCTGTCCTGCAGTTGTATCCATGGAAACTAATCCGCAAACGACCTCGTCCGTTCCAAGTCAGTACGTTGGCCTGACCCATGCGAGTATGTAACTCATGCGCATCGGATCTGGACAAACAGATGCTTGCACCATGGTGAGCTGGATCTTCAGGTGTCGAGCTTTCGATACCGTGTTTTGTGAGACGAGCCAAAAGATCTGTAGTTAAGCCATGAATATGGGCTTGTATCTCGACGGGATCGAATTGGGCGAGATAATCAAGTGCACTGGAAAGCACATAGAGACCCGCATGGCAGGGATTGCCCCGTGTAAACCGCAAGGCATCCGAACGTAGAGTAATACCATTGTCATAACCGGTTGCATCACTGGAGAGTGAATACCATCCTGCCGAGACTGGCTGCCAATTAGGCATTCGCTGACGGTTCCAATAGGCCGTCGCAACGCCTGTCATGCCTAACATCCACTTATAGCTCGCACTGAAAGCAAAATCAGCGACTGACGCCATAATGGGCAAATAACCGGACGCTTGGGTGAAATCGACAATCAGCAGCGCGCCAACCTTGTCTGCTGCGCGACGCAACAATTGCAAATCAAAACGTTCTGCATTTAGATATGAAACGTAACTAACTAGAATCGCTCGCGTGTTTTGATCAACGCCGGCAGCCAACCCAACAGCGTTCGCGGGAGACAACAATTTCACCTCATACTTCGGCTGTGGCCTTGCCAGTAACGGAGCCACGACGGAAGGATATTCGGTTGCCATGACACAAATATTGTCACCGCGCTGAAGGTCGAGACTGTCCAACACAATCGAAACACCTTCAGCCACATTGCTGACCCAGCCGATCTCATCAGAGCGCACATTCCATAAAGTCGCCATCTGTTCACGTGCTCGTTCTACAGTAGCTTCTTGTGCGATTCGACCCGGTGAACCTTGGCTCTTGTCATGAATGTATCGCGCCAACGCGTCATCATGACGCCGCAAAAACGGTGTTTCACCGCCAGCACAGACATGAGTGAGATTCGATCCAATATGAAAATCAGCTGGATCAAACAATGGATGGATCGGCGCGTTGGACATAGAAATCTCCGAAGAATAAAGCCACTATGGCAGCAAAGTTTCAGACAAACTTATTGCGCAAAGCTAGGCATCACACCGAGTGAGTTGTACAGCGCATCCATCGCTTCTTGCGCGTGCTCGCGACTCGAATAAGGCCCAACGCGCACCCTAAACAAATTTGCATCCCGCTGATCGACTTCGACTGGCACCTGATCTGGCACAAAACCAGCCGCACGATGTGCGAACGCCACCGCATTGTTTTGTTCTCGAAAGGCTCCAATTTGCAAGTAAGTTTGTTGACTCGGGGCAGCAGCATCAATCGCAGCCATAGTCACCACAGGTGCTGCGGTAGCTGTTGGCGCTGCAGGGGCTGTAGCGGGCGCTTCGTAGACCGTTGGGGTTGTCGATGCCGTCGTTTGTCCCCAGGATCCCGCACGGATCTGTTCGGGCATAATGCGCTCTACGATGACTTCTGCACTACCCGGGCCCACAATGCCCAAGCGGTGAGCTGCGGCATAGGACAAGTCAATTTCACGCCCATGTAAGAAAGGCCCCCGATCATTGATACGCACAACCACGCTACGTCCATTGGAGACCCGAGTTACCCGGGCATAGCTGGGAATTGGCAAGGTTGTATGGGCAGCCGACATGGCGTACATGTCATAGCGTTCGCCGTTCGATGTGGGATTGCCATGAAATTTTTTGCCATACCAAGAGGCAATACCACGATTTCGATAAGGCGCGCCACTAGTGTCAGGTACAAAACTCTGCCCCATCACTCGATAAGGACGGTTAGGCCCACTGGCCAGAGGTTCAATCTTTGGAATCGCATCTGGAATCGAGTCCAGATATGAATGGTCCCCACTCGGTGGACCATCATTGGAGTAGTAACCACCACTGCGCCCGCCCGAGCAGCCGACCAACAACACGATCAACAGCAAACTAGCGGCTTGCGCCATATATGAAGTGATTCTGCCCATTCGATCAACACCTCATCATAAAAGAAAGAAATCGCTCAAGAAAACTCGGGACGATTTCGATGTCGGATCAGTAAATCCCCAATGTCAGCGAAGCGCTGCGCAAGTTGCTCAACCACATAGACGGAACGGTGTTGACCACCCGTACATCCCACAGCAATCGTGAAATATGCTCGCGTATCACTCACATAGCGCGGCAACCATTTACGCACGAACGCTTCAATGTCATCGATCATGTCGTTGACTTCCGGAAACTGCTCCAACCAGTCAGCCACCAGACTGTCTCGGCCAGTCAGACCACGCAATGCCATTTCATAATAGGGATTCGGTAAACAACGCACATCAAACACAAGGTCACCATCTCGGGGCGGACCAATCTTGTACGCAAACGATTCAATCGTAAGTGTCACACGGGAACGATTTGTCCCAATGAGTTCCTGCATCCAGTGACGAAGCTGCAATGGCGTCAGACCCGTGGTATCAATCACGTGTTCTTTGAGTCGTAAGGGGGCGAGCAATTCTCGCTCTTGCGCAATACATGCTCGCAATCCAAGGGGTTTGCCATCTTCACCCAAACGCTCTGACAAAGGATGGCGTCGGCGACTTTCTGAATAACGTTGAATCAATGTGTTGTCATCGGCATCTAAAAACAGCACCTGGATCGGCACACCCCGACTGAGGTGGCGACGCAAAATATCCGGGAGTGTGCGCAAGTTACCTGGGGAACGTGCATCAATGGCCACCGCCACGCGTTGCGCTCTGGTTTTAATGCTGACATCGACAAAGTGATCCAGCAAAGTGATCGGTAAGTTATCCACGCAGGCGTAACCTGCGTCTTCTAGGTATTTCAGCGCGACCGATTTACCAGCACCAGAAATGCCCGTGAGTAAAAAAAACTGAATGTCATGATTAGCTTGCGTCATCACGTCTACCTTGAGCAATCGCTTGAGTCTGTTTAGTGAGGAATTCCTGTAGCGTATCAATACCGCGCAACTTCAACACCGTATTACGTACAGCCGCCTCCACAAGTACCGCAAGGTTACGACCGGCCGCAACCTGCAAAATCACCTTCAGAACCGGCTCGCCCAGCACTTCCTGATACAGATCCTGCATCGGAAGACGCTCAAATTGCTCATCGGCACTGGCACGAACCAAATGCACAATCAGCTTGAGACGCATGCGCTGACGCATGGCCGTTTCCCCAAAAATAGTCCGAATGTTGAGCAGTCCTAAACCGCGAACTTCCAACATGTTTTGTAAGAGTTCTGGGCAATGTCCATCAATCGCACGAGGTGACGGACGAGAAAACTCGACCGCATCATCGGCCACCAGCCCATGCCCGCGGGTAATGAGCTCGAGCGCCAATTCGCTTTTACCCAGCCCAGACTCACCCGTGATCAACACACCCAATCCCAACACATCCATAAAAACGCCATGCATAAGCGTTCTGGGTGCACCTCGACGTGCTAGGTAAATCCGCAAGATATCGATCGTTTCGGCAGCCGTCATCGAGGTACCGAGCAACGGAATATCGGCTTGCTCACAGATCTGACGCACTTCTTCTGATACCTGAATCGCATCGGCTAGTAGAATCGCCGGCACGCCCCCATCAACGAGCTCCTGCAACATCTGCAGACGTCGTTCATTTGGAAAGCGTAAAAAGTAATCCAGCTCTTCTTGACCGAAAACCTGGATGCGTCCGGGGTGTGTGAGGTTCAAGTGCCCGATTAGATCGGCCGCAGCGCGACCATCATTTGCAATGTGCCGTGACTTGCCACGTGTGCCGGCCAGCCACTCTAATTTCAGGTCGCTCTGATTATCGTCGACCAAAACTGCAACACTGAGCATGTATGTCCTTTACTTGGCGCAGGGCGATCAACGCCAGCGTAGGCCGGCACCTTAGGGACAAAGGTCACCCGGCTTACGGATTGTCCTCTACCAATAAATCGTAGACAGCCTTGGGATCCTCGAGCGTACGCAACGCCCCCAGTACAGAGGGCTCTGACAGCTTGGTTGCGACCTCAGCCAAAATATCCAAGTGCTGCTGAGTGGCTTCTTCCGGCACCACGATCACCAACAGCAAGTCGACAGGCTTGCCATCCGGCGCATCAAAAGAAACGGGCTGCGCCAGTCGCACAAAAGCCGCAGACGGCTTGACGATATTTTTAATCCGTCCGTGCGGAATGGCAACGCCCGAACCTAAGCCGGTTGAACCAAGACGTTCTCTGGAGAACAGGCTATCAAAGACGTTTGCACGCTCAATACCTTGGTTGTTTTCGAACATGAGCGCGACTTGTTCAAGTGCGCGCTTCTTGCTCGTCACAGCCACATCGAGCATGACGTTTTGCGGAATTAAGATTTGTGACAGGAGTTTCATGTCACGAATTATAAGGGTGTATGCGGCATCGCAACAATGGGCAATTGAACAACCGACAACTGTTGCGAACGTGCCGCAAATAGAGGGTTAATTGTCTGCATCTTCATCGATGATCTGTCGTTTAATTGACTCATGCGAACGACTTTTCATTTTGTTCTTGTAATCAATGACCTTGCGATCGGCCTTATCCATCAGCACATCAATGGCCGCATACAAATCTTCCTGAACAGATTCACAATGCAGATCCTTGCCTGGCACCCGCATCGTAATTTCAGCCCGATGGCGTTTGGGTTCTGCTGAGAGCACAATCCGCGTATCAATCACGTGATCAAAGTGGCGGTTGATTCGCACGAGTTTTTTCTCGACAAACTCACGAATCGGTGCCGTGACTTCCATGCGCTGTCCTGAAATCTGAAGATTCATAGATCACTCCTTATACAGTGGCATGTACAACATGCCGATGACACATCCTACACTTCCAGTGTATCGGGTTGCGCCAGGAAATCAAGTCTGATCGCATCGATTACATTCGGAAATGCTCACCCAAATAAACTTGTCGTACCGATTCATTCGAAATAATTTCATCCGGCGTACCACTCGCAAGCACCACACCCTGACTAATGATGTAAGCCCGATCACAAATACCAAGCGTCTCGCGCACGTTGTGATCCGTAATCAACACACCAATGCCTCGACTCTTTAAAAACCGCACAATGCGTTGAATTTCAATCACCGCAATCGGATCTACCCCCGCAAAAGGCTCATCCAGCAACACAAACCGAGGGTTCGTTGCCAAAGCGCGGGCAATTTCCACACGACGCCGCTCGCCCCCCGACAGGGACAGAGCCGCCGAGTCGCGTATATGGCCAATCTGCAATTCACTGAGTAATTGCTCTAAGCGAACCTCAATTTCTGGACGACGCAAACGTTTGCCGTTTTCATCATATTGCAGCTCCAGAACTGCACGAATATTTTGTTGTACCGTCAAGCGCCGAAAGACCGACGCATCCTGTGGCAAATAGGAAAGACCACGGTGTGCTCGCTGATGAATGGGCATGGCCGTCACAGGCACGTCATCAATCAGAATTCGCCCGGCATCAGCGCGCACCAGACCGACAATCATGTAGAAGCTCGTTGTTTTACCCGCCCCGTTAGGACCCAGTAAGCCCACCACTTCGCCACTATCTACATGCAAAGACACGTCCTGCACTACCGTGCGTGAACCATAGGTTTTACGAAGTCCTGTCACATTCAGACTTCCCGCTTTGACTTCGGCGGTCATCATTTCCGCATGGTTTTGATCGGGTGAATTCACAATTGTCTGCATAGTTACGAGCATTGAAATAGCGGTCCAGTCAACGGACTCATTGCATGGCGGGCACCACCGGCGGTTCAACACCAGCGGCGACTTGCTGACGACAAGCCTCCACAGCCGCATCAATTTTGGCGCGGGGCTGTGCGACAGAGCGTACGCGCTCTTTCACATTGGTGCTTTGAGGCGCTCCAAAAGCTCGATAAGTCTCTGTTTTTTGGTCATAACGAATCCGTTGAGCACTCACGGTATCAAACGGTCGCCCACAGATAAAACGCACGAGGATGGCGCGGTCAATCAGTTCAAAGGTTTCGGCTTTGCCATCATACTCTGCGATTTCTCCCAATCCGACCAGCACTTCAAACTTCTCAGGGTTCTCCTGACGAATCTGCACCCGCTTGTCGTTATGCATCGTCGCACGACCATACTGATCGCCTGCCAGATCTTCACGCAAATCAAGCTGATCCGAAACAAGCGTCAAAGGACCACGCGTCATGATGACGTGCCCTGTAAACCGCGTCGTTTTGTTGTCATCGTTATAGGTCAGCGTATCGGACAACACTTGGGTGGCGGGTTCTTCACCATCTGCACCACGTTGTTCTTTTAAGCCGCCCGGAATCTGAGCGGTCGCCACACCGATCAAACTCAAACATCCCAGAGCCATTGTGATCATGCACCATTTATTCATTGGTTTGAAGACTCCTCATCAGTCTTTCGCGGAACAATTTCCAAATCGCTGGACTGGTAAACATTAAGCTCACGTGAATGATTGTTGTAATGCATGCCCACACCCGACAGGCGTGACATACCACGCACAGCCACGGCCGGTAGTTCGGTATAAGCAATGTCTTGATCAGCTAACAGCGTAATTTCTTCGCTTGTAATATTAAACGGCTCATGCTGGTGATTACCGAGACGAATAATGATGGCATCCCCTTGCATCAGCACCTCATCACCTTCACTTTTGATGGTGGCTTGATCTGAAGTCGCCACCAACACTGGCGCATCGGGCTGCATATTAAACGCCCTAGGAATTTGAATTAAATGCGATTCATCATCTGGGAAGTGCTCCATATAGTCACCTTCCAGGCGATGTACCGCAATGCCATCCTCATTGGTGCGGATGGTCACAATATTTTTAGCCCACATATCAGGATCATGCGTCACGCGCACAGGCGCATCCAGTAGGACTGTGCGCAACGTGTACTCCGCTGCAATCCAAGTCCCGATCACAAGCACGGCCAGCAAAGATAACGACAAGATGGTCGGCAAACGATCCTTCATGCCACCCCTTATTCTTATTGTGCAACTGAACCAGGCAAACGAATCCCCGGTTGCAATTTCGCACCAAGACGGTGTTGAGCCGCCAAAATCACATCGCAGCACTCACGCACCGCCCCATGACCACCTGAACGAGTCGTCACCCAATGAACGCTCTGGCTAATATAAACCGGCGCATCTGGGACACTCACCGCAAAACCTGCTCTTTGCAAAGCAGGCAGATCCACGATGTCGTCCCCCATATAACCGACGGACTCCAGCCCAATGCCGGCATCATTGGCCAGCGTCTGCAAAGCTTCACCTTTGTCACGCGAACCTTGAATTACATCGCCAATGCCCAATTCTGCAGCGCGCATGGCCACAATCGGTCCTTGTCTGGCTGTCAATAAGGCAACTCGCACACCATTACCGGCGAGCATTTTGAGACCCAATCCATCGTGCACATGAAAGCGCTTGAGTAATTCACCCTGGTCTGCATACAACAGACTGCCATCCGTCAATACGCCATCCACATCAAAGACCATCAGTCGCACTGCAGCAGCGCGTTGCACAACGGCTTCTGAAATACGTGCCAGCACCAGCGCTTCGGCTGGATGTAAACTTTTTTCTGTCATAGGATTTTTGTATCCATCAAATCGTGCATGTGCAAAGCACCAATCAACAAACCTTGCGCATCACTCACTAGCAACTGGGTTGTTTTTGTGTCTTCCATGATTTTTGCCGCATCTACTGCCATCGCATTGGCATCGATATGTCGAGGATCTGGTGTCATCCCTTGTGTGACCGGCAAACCACGCACATCACCCACTTTCTCTAATAAACGTCTCAGATCACCATCTGTGAATATACCGACCGCACGCCCCTGGTCATCCACGACCGCTGTCATGCCCATATTTTTATCAGACATTTGCTGCAATGCTTGGGTAATCGTGGCACTTTGCGCCACCTTGGGCACTGCAGATCCATGACGCATGACATCGGCCACCCGAGTCAATAAGCGCCGACCCAATGCACCACCGGGGTGCGATCGCGCAAAATCTTCAGCTTGGAACTGACGCGCATTCAGACACGCCACCGCCAATGCATCTCCATAGGCCAAAGTGACCGTGGTACTTGATGTAGGCGCCAGATTCAGCGGACACGCTTCAGTCTCTACAGAAATATCCAACCACAAATCAGCCATTTTTGCGAGATCCGAGGTCTGATCACCTGTCATCGCCAGAATTGTGACCCCTAATCGACGTGCACCTGGCACAATCGCTGCCCACTCCGAACCGGCACCTGAGTAAGAAATCGCTAAGAGCACATCTTCTTGGGTGATCATACCCAAATCACCATGAAGCGCTTCAGAGGCATGCATGAATAAGGCAGGCGTTCCTGTTGAACTAAGTGTGGCGGCAATTTTTCGGGCAATATGTCCCGACTTCCCCAATCCACTCACCACAACCCGACCACGACAATTCAGTAACGTTTGCACAGCCTGCACAAACACGTCGCCCAGCCGATTACGCAAAGCCAGCACAGCTTCGCTCTCGAGCTCTAGCGTTCGACGACCGTCAGACAAAACCTGCGTCGGTTTAAAGGGGATAGGGTTCTGTATCATGCGTCGATTTTACCCTTGATCGATCCGCTTGCGCGGTGATACACAAACCTTGCGCTTTATGACAAACAATTGACCTGTTGTGACAAAAGCGCTTGCAAACTGTTCTGTCACACGAATTGACGAACAGATGCAGGATAATCGAATACGTTTACTCGCACTTTACGTCCAAGGAGTCTTCCAGCTATGTCATCTCCCGTTCAAGCCCGCTGGGGCACACCACTGAGTCCTGTTGCACTAAAAGTGATGACACTGGGTTCTGGCGAACTTGGTAAAGAAGTCATTCTGTCGCTTCAAAAGCTCGGAGTCGAAGTCATCGCGGTTGATCGCTACCCCAATGCACCCGGCCAGCAAGTGGCGCATCATGCCGAAGTCGTCGACATGACTGACCGTGACGCGTTACAAGCCGTCATCGACAAATATCAACCTCATGTCATCGTGCCAGAAATTGAAGCCATCGCAACCGACGTTCTGGTTGAGCTTGAGGGCCGCAGGGGATTACGTGTCACTCCAACCGCGCGCGCTGCGCAACTGACCATGCACCGCGAAGGCATTCGTCGACTCGCGGCTGAAACACTCGGATTGCGCACATCCCCCTATCGATTTGCCGATTCACTCGAGGCATTGCGTGAAGGCGTTGAAGCGGTCGGCCTGCCATGTGTGGTGAAACCCGTCATGTCATCTTCCGGTAAAGGTCAAAGTCTGATCCGCACTCACGACGACATTGAAACGGCCTGGAATATTGCGCAAACAGGCGGTCGCACTGGTGCAGGCCGAGTCATTGTCGAAGGTTGGGTCGATTTTGAGGAAGAGATCACATTGCTGACCGTGCGCTCACAAAACGCGCAAGGCGAGATCATGACTCAGTTTTGTGAACCAATCGGTCACCAACAAATCGATGGCGACTATGTGGAAAGTTGGCAACCTCAAGCGCTTCGTCCTAAAGCACTCGAGCGCGCCCAAGCCATGGCTTTGGCTGTAACAGAAAACTTGGGTGGGTTAGGTATTTTTGGTGTCGAGCTCTTTATTAAAGGCGACGAAGTCTGGTTCTCAGAAGTCAGTCCGCGACCACACGACACAGGACTGGTCACCCTGATCTCACAAAAACAAAGCGAATTTGAACTGCATGCACGGGCTTTACTCGGGCTGCCAACCGATGTCAGCTTACTGAGCCCGGGCGCGAGTCGAGTCATCTACGGTGGCGTTGACGCACAAAACGTTACCTTCGAAGGGATGGCCAACGCTTTAGCTGTACCAGATAGCGACCTGCGTTTATTTGGTAAGCCCGAATCGTATGTCAAACGTCGTATGGGCGTCGCACTCGCACGAAATAACGACCTTGAACAGGCTCGAAAAAACGCCAGACAGGTTGCCGCGGCCATTACTGTCAAAGCAGCCAACTAACGAAACCTATTGATTTAACTAAGATTTCTAAAACCGCACGCCTTAAAATGTGCGGTTTTTTTGCGTTGCAGCGAATTTTTATCCTAGTTAACCCTGACTTTTCATCACGTCGACTCCATGCCTAGAATCGGCAGGTAAGTAGGGCAACAGCCCTGTTTCTCACCAAAACTAACACTCGGAGACATCATGAAACCTATTTTCAAACTCAGTCTGGGCGCTTTGGCAATGACCGCTGCCATGGCCAGTATCCCCGCACAAGCGCAACAAGTCACCATGATGACCGGCCCTCAGGGCGGCGTCTGGGTCCCACTGGGCGGTGCACTGAAAGCCATGTGGGAAAAAGCAATCCCTGGACTCAGCATTACATCCATGCCCGGCGCAGGGATTGCAAACGTGCGCGGTGTGGATGAAGGCAAAGCACAAATTGGATTCTCAAACTCCAGTAGTGCGGTTGACGGCATGCTAGGCAACGCACCCTTCAAAAACAAAACCACCAAAGTCTGCCAACTGGCCAACCTCTATCCCCAATACTTCCAGGTTGTCGCCCTAAAAGAAGCTGGCGTGAACTCCTTTAAGGACTTCAAAGGCAAACGCGTCGTGACTCAGCCACGTGGCAACACCGCGGAAGCACTGACCGCCATGACCATGGAAGCCAACGACATGACCTATAAAGATCTGGACAAACTGAACCTCCAGGCAGGTTATACCGATGCGGTTTCCATGATGAAAGACGGTCACGTCGACATCTTCACACTGGGTACAGCTGTTCCATCGTCTGCTGTGATGGATCTGGCCAACTCACGTGACGTAATCATGGTTCCAGCAGATGATGGCACCATCGGCAAGATAAACGCGATTAACCCTGCCTATACCAAGCTCATCATCAAAGCCGGTTCATATCCCGGTCAAGATCAGGATGTACCAGCTGTGGGTTACTACACCCACCTGATCGTGGATTGCAACTTGCCAGATGATATGGTCTACACCATGGTTAAAACCATGTCAGACAACATTGATTCCATGGCCGCTGTCAACAAAGGCATGGCCACCCTCACGATTAAAGACATGGCTGCTGATGCCGGGATTAAGTTGCACCCAGGTGCCGAGAAATTCTACAAAGAATCAGGTGCCCTCTAAGCTAGTTTGTTGACACACCAGGAATCACCAGCATGAACACTAAAGTTGTTTCTGACGAAAAAGCCGCATTGGATCCCTCTTCGCGATTCATGCGGCACCTAGTGACTGTGATTGCAGTCGCGATGTCGCTCTATCACATGTACGTCGCATGGTTCGGTCCGCCCGAGGCGATTATTTTCCGTGGAACTCACCTGATGTTCGCGCTGGCGCTGGTGTTTTTACTCTTTCCGAGTTTCCAGGGCACACGCAAGACATGGCGTGCATATGACATGCTCTTGCTTGCCCTGGGACTTGGGGGGGTCCTTCATATCTTCATGGATTACGAAGGCTTTACCTACCGTATTATTTATATCGATGATCTGACACCCGCTGATCTGTTCTGGGGTGTCACGATGATCATTATCACGCTCGAAGCCACCCGCCGTATTATCGGATGGGCTTTACCGCTGACAGCGATCTTGTTTGTGGGGTATGCCGCCCTCTTTACTGAAATTACGTTTCAAGTTCTGATTGAGCAACTCTACCTCTCCACGGAAGGAATCTTTGGATCCACGCTGGGGGTCTCTGCGGCTTACGTGATGTTATTTGTGATTTTTGGGGCGTTCATGGAAAAAAGTGGCACAGGCCGCCTGTTCATGGACTTCTCTCTAGCGCTCACAGGAAACAGTGCGGGTGGCCCCGGTAAAGTGGCCATCATCAGTTCATCCATGTTTGGAACCGTTTCTGGTAGTGCCGTCGCCAACGTCATGGTGACAGGTCCCATTACCATTCCACTCATGAAACGCACAGGCTTTAAAGCCTCATTTGCGGGTGCGGTCGAATCGGTTTCTTCAACAGGGGGCCAGATCATGCCACCTGTGATGGGTGCGGTTGCTTTTGTGATGGCTGAGTTCTTGGCGGTGCCTTACCTCCAGATTACAATTTGGGCGATTGTTCCGGCTTTTTTATTCTACTTATCTGTCTTTTTTGCAGTGCACTTTGAAGCCAAGCGTTATCAGCTTGCCGGTGTGCCGAAAGATCAGCTGCCCAAGCTCTGGAAAGTTATGCTGGTGCGTGGTCAGCTGTTCATCCCAATGTTCGTCATTCTGATCGGTCTGATTCTGGGTTATTCAGCCCCACTGTGTGCGCTGGTTGCGGCATTAGTTTGTTTGCCAGTGGCCTTACTGCGTAAATCAACTCGTGAGGACATCAACTGGTACACCCCCATTGCAGCGTTGGAAGAAGGTGCACGGGGTGCATTGTCGGTTGCCATGGCTTGTGCCTGTGCAGGATTGGTCATCGGCTCAATCACCATCACCGGTCTTGGCATTGTCTTTACCCAGGTTGTGATTGAAATGGCTAGCAACTACGTTCTTCTGGCACTCGTGGTAACCGCCATCGCTGGGATTGTGCTGGGTATGGGTATGCCAACCACCCCTGCTTACATTGTGATGGTCGCTCTGCTTGTGCCTGCACTCATCAAAATGGGCATCGTAGCACCAGCCGCTCACTTGTTTGCGTTGTACTTTGCCATTCTGTCTGCCATTACCCCACCTGTCGCACTGTCAGTCTTTGCCGCGGCAGGGATTGCTCAAGCCAACATGTGGCAAACGGGGCTGGCGGCTGTTCGAGCAGCGGCTCCCGCTTACATTGTTCCATTTATGTTCGTTTATGAACCTGCACTGCTCTTCATTCTTGAAGATGGACAAAGCTGGTATCACGCCGCCATTCCGATTGCGACTGCCACAATTGGTGTCATTGCATTGGCCGGTGGACTGTTTGGCTGGTTTGTCGGACGCTCTTCCATGCTGCAACGGATCTTGCTGTGTGTGGGTGCATTTAGCCTGATTAATCCGGGTTCAATGAGTGATTTGATTGGCTTTGGCATACTGATCGCGGTATCCTTCTGGCAGTTGATCGAAAAACGAAAATCTGCGGCGCTCGCCTCAACCTAATGACTCTGTTTGGCAGCGCTGCAGCTCACCTTTGACCTGCGGTGCTGCCATGACCTCAACAATTACTCACATTGAAGAATTACGCAAACTCGCCAAACGGCGAGTTCCGCGTATGTTTTATGACTACGCCGACTCGGGCTCCTGGACCGAGTCAACGTATCGTGCCAACGAAGAAGATTTTCAGAAAATCCTATTTCGTCAGCGCATTCTCATCAACATGGAAAACCGAAGCACCGCGACCACCATGGTCGATGTGCCCGTTTCCATGCCAGTGGCCATCGCACCAACCGGTCTAACAGGCATGCAACACGCAGATGGCGAAATTCTCGCCGCACGCGCAGCTAAAGAGTTCGGCATTCCCTTTACGCTCTCCACAATGAGCATTTGTTCTCTTGAAGATGTCGCCAAAGCAACCAATCGCCACCCATTTTGGTTTCAGCTCTATGTCATGAAAGATCGCGACTTTATTGAGCGATTGATCGATCGCGCCAAAGCCGCCAATTGCAGTGCATTGGTTCTCACGCTGGATTTACAGATTTTAGGACAGCGTCATAAAGACATTAAAAATGGTCTCAGTGCACCCCCAAAGCTCACCATTGCCAACATGTTGAACATTGCCACTAAACCTCGTTGGGCAAGAGGCATGCTTAAAACCAAACGACGCAGTTTTGGCAATATCGTGGGCCATGTTGATGGTGTGACTGACATGAGTCGACTCAGTGAATGGACTGCATCTCAATTTGATCCCGCGTTAAGTTGGGATGATGTCGAATGGATTAAAAAACGCTGGGGTGGCAAACTCATTCTGAAAGGCATCATGGATGTCGATGATGCGCGGTTAGCCGCCGACAGCGGGGCTGACGCACTGATCGTCAGTAATCATGGCGGACGGCAACTAGACGGAGCTGAATCGAGCATTCACGCTTTGCCAGCCATCGTCGATGCCGTGGGTGATCGTATTGAGGTTCACATGGATGGTGGTATCCGTAGTGGTCAGGATGTGCTCAAAGCCCGTGCGTTAGGTGCTAAAGGCTGCTACATCGGTCGCGCCTTTCTCTATGGTCTAGGCGCTATGGGTCAAGCCGGTGTCACCCGAGCCCTTGAAATCATTCACAACGAGCTCGATCTGAGTATGGCGTTTTGTGGTCATACCGACATTGAAACCGTTGATCGGAATATTCTGCTACCAGGCACTTACCCAACCGCCTAAGCGCTGGAATTTTGATGAAACAAAAGCGTTTGTGGGTTGGTAGTGTCCTCATCGGACTGATTGCACTGAGCCTGTTTATTTGGCATCACTTCAGTGCAACGCCGATCTCTGTCGTCACGATTCAATCGAAACCCTTTTCTCAAGCAGTCGTGGCAGCTGGCCATGTGCAAAGCCAGACACGTGCTCGGATTGGTGTTGAGATTACCGGCACTGTTCAAGCCCGTCACGTACTAGAAGGCGACACGGTTCGAGCCGGTGATCCTTTGCTGTCACTCACGGACACAGAGTTTCAATCACGGCTTGCCGAAGCCCGTAGCGCCTTAGACCAGCTACAACAAAACCGCTATCCACAGGCCCAGGTAGCACTCACCCAAGCTGAGATTGAATTTGCTCAAGCACAACGCGAAGCTGATCGCAAACAACGTCTGCTGCAATCTCGAGTCGTGTCAGTTGAGCAATCTGAGCAAGCCGATCAAGCCAAAGCGGCAGCGCACGCGCGCCTGGAGCAAGCGCGACTCACGTTGGAGTCCCTGGCCCCAGGCGGCAGTGAAGAACGCACCCTGATAGAGCGTATTGAAAACGCACAAGCTGCACTAGATAAAACACAGATTCGTGCGCCCTTTGATGGCCTCATTCTGGCACGTCATGTCGAACCAGGTGATCAGGTTCAGCCCGGACGCACCTTACTCGAAATGGTGCGCATGGACGATCTTGAGATCTTAGTTCCTGTCGATGAACGTCACCTCAGTACCCTAGACGTGGGTCAGACCGCCCAAGTGATCGCCGATGCCTTTGAAAACGACACGCTCAATGCCCACATTCGTTTTATTGCACCGATGGTTGATCGCCAGCGTGGCACGGTCGATGTTTATCTGACACTCGACGAAACACCCACTTTTTTACGCGAAGACATGACTGTCACCGCGACCATCACGACAGCAGACCTAGAGACCGCCCTTTTAGTCCCCAACAGTGCGCTTAAAAATGCTCAAGGCCAACACGCACAAGTTTTAGTTCTACAAAACAACTTAGCAACTGAACGCGCTGTGAAGCTGGGCAGACGCGATTTGATGCAAACTCAAATTCTGGACGGACTCGCACCGGGCGAAGCGGTTTTGCTCAATCCGACTGTGCGAACAGATCAACGCATACGGCCTGTCCATGTGGATTGAAACCAACATTGCATTCAAGTTTTTGCGTCAAGGCATGACGCAGACCTTGTTAATCTTGATTGGAGTGGCCATTGGGGTTTGCGTCATTGTTTTTATCACCACACTCGTCAACGGCTTACAAGAAAACCTCATCGAACGCACGCTCGGTACTCAAGCACACATCCGCATCGAATCAGAGCCTTTGGTCAATCGAATCGCCCCACCCTCGCAAGCGAACGAAGCACGTTTAATCCAGGAAGATATCCGCGCTCAAAAGCTGCGTTCAATCGACAACTGGCAACAAGTGATTCAAGCACTCGAAACCTTACCGGGTATCACAGCTGTGTCCCCCGTTGTCTCGGGTCCAGGCTTTGCCAGAAGGGCCGATGCGGTCAAAGCCATTTCATTGATTGGTGTCATGCCCGAGCGTTATCTGCGCATTATCAAAGTCGATCAATCCATGATTGCAGGTCAATTTGAAATCAACCCAGGCGATGCCGTTATTGGCACCAAGCTGGCACAAGATCTCGGTGTGCGTGTAGGCAGCAAAATGCGGATTGAAACCAGTCAAGACTTATCTGCAATCGTCACCATCACCGGCATCTTTGATCTGGGTGTGCGTGAGCTCGACTCTCGCTTTGTCTACATGGATATGAAACAAGTTCAGACCTTACTGAACTTACCGGGTGCGGCTACCGTCATTGATCTGAGCATTCACGAGCTTCTGGCAGCCACAGACATGGCACACGACATCATCCGTCTGACAGGTTTACAAGCCGAGAGCTGGATGGAAATGAACAGTCAGTTGATGAATGCCCTGCAGTCCCAGGACCTTTCTTCAAGGTTGATTAGCTTTTTTGTGGCGATTTCAGTCGCTTTTGGGATTGCCAGTGTCTTGGCGATCAGCGTGACCCAAAGAACCCGTGAAATTGGCATTTTGCGAGCGATGGGCATTCATCGTCAGCAAATTCTGTGGGTGTTTTTACTCCAAGGCGCGCTGGTCGGACTCATTGGTTCAGCCATCGGCGCCATGGCTGGTTGGTCATTGGTTTGGGCATTTAATCATTTCGGGCCGAAGTTTTTTGATATTGAACCGTCTCTGACGATTATTCCTTTTGCGACTGTGCTCGCTACTCTCACCGGTATGCTGGCAGCCATCGCACCGGCTTGGCGTGCGTCAAGACTCGATCCAGTTAAGGCGATCCGATATGTCTAAATTTGTGCGCACATCTTCTGATCAAAACTCTCCTCAAGATTGCGTCCTTTCCCTTGAGGCGCTCACCAAGTCTTATCACATCGGATTACCGACTGAAACTCAAGTTCTACATGGAATCGACCTGTCACTGGCACGCCATGAGTTTGTCTCACTGACGGGTCCATCAGGATCTGGCAAAAGCACATTGCTCAATATTTTGGGTTTGCTGGATCAACCGACAGGTGGTGAACTCTATTTGCTCGGTCAAGCCACCCGCACACTCTCTGAACAAGCACGCACGCTATTACGTCGCCATCACATTGGCTTTGTGTTTCAGTTTCATCATTTAATCGAAGCTTTCAGCGCATTAGAAAACATTCTGATGCCTCTCATGATCGATCGTGGTCGTCCGGACGCACAAACGCGCGACTGGGGGATGCAATTGCTGGCCTCCGTCGGTCTGCCCAATATGGCACATAAGAAACCTAGTGAGCTCTCTGGTGGGCAACAGCAACGTGTCGCGATTGCCAGAGCCTTAGTGACGCGACCTGCATTGCTACTCGCAGATGAACCGACAGGCAATCTGGATACGCAAACGGCCGCTAAAATTTTCGAGATGTTGCGTGAGTTCAATCAATCTTTTGGGTGTGCCGTTCTGATTGTCACGCATGATCCAAAACTAGCCCAAGCCTGCGATCGCACACTCAATCTGGTCGATGGTCATCTGACTTGATGACTGCCTCATGCGCAGGTTTTAAACGTGTTTGCCGCAAATGGTTAATCCACTCACGCCAAATAGCAACCAATAACGACATGAGAACGGGTCCGACAAACAATCCAACCAGACCCATCGTTTGAACCCCACCCACTAAACCGAAAAATGTCGGTAAAAACGGCAATTTAACCGGACCGCCTACCAATCTCGGGCGCAAGGTTTTGTCGACAATAAAGAGTTCGATTGCACCCCATAAAAACAAGGCGATACCCGCCACAATCTTGCCCGAACCGATTAGGTACAAAGACACGAGTGTAAAGCTCAGAGGCGCACCCCCAGGAATCAATGCCATCACCCCGGTGACCACTCCCAGTAGAACCGGGTTAGGTACACCTGCAACCCAATAAGCGACCCCAAGTACGACCCCTTCACCGATCGCAATCAGACCCATCCCAGTGACTGTGGCAGAGACCGTGGCTGGCACCATTCGGGAGAACTGATGCCATCGGGTTCCTAAAATCATCTCGCCCACCAGATCCAGCTGACCTCGCAACCGACCACCATCTTTATAGATAAAGAAGAGCGTAATCAGCATGAAGAGAACTGATAGCGACAAATGGAACACGTTACCGGTTGCGGACACAGCAACCCGATAGACCTCGCCAATATGCTGACCACTGATCGCTTCAATCCAGCGTCCGATCGCATGGGGCTCGCCAATATACTCATTCCAATACATCGACAGGGTCGGACCCATCGACGGGATGGCATCTAACCAAGCTGGCGCTGACATACCTTGACGGTTCGCCTGCAGCAACCAACGCACCAAATGACTGGCTTCTGTAACCGCATAAGACAACGCGATGGAAAGGGGCACAATCAGAATCACAAGCACAGCCAGCAGCGCCAGCGTGGCGGCCAGCACCGTGTTGCCATTCAAGCGTTCAAGTAAGCGCGCATAGAGTGGCCATGACGCAAACCCCATAATCAGTGCGGCGAGCACTGGCACCACAAAGCCCGACAGAAAATAGCCTGCTGCTGCAAGCAGTAACAGCAGCAGAACACGAACTAGTAGTGGCGCAGAAAAAACGTCACTCATGCGTCAGAGACAGACCCAAGACTCGCTTGCCAGTCAGCAATCGTCTCGACCGCATTTGGGAAATAGGCCGCAAAATTCTCTGTATTCGAATAACCAATGTGTGGTGTGAGTAAAGCGTTCGGAACTTGACGCCATGGATCATCGACTGGCAAGGGCTCAACATCAAAAACATCCAATCCAGCACCGGCCAAACGACCTTCGTCCAATGCCGCTTTTAAGGCAACCGTATCAATCAGCCCAGCGCGTGATGTGTTGATAAGATAGGCCGATGGCTTCATGCTAGCCAGAGCTTGTGCATCAATCACATGCTGTGTAGTTTCACTCAGGACCAAATGTACGCTAATGAAATCCGAGCTTGAAAACAGCTCTTCTTTACTCACGCGGGTCACGCCTGCTGCTGCAGCTCGTTCATCGGTGAGGTTTGGGCTCCACGCCACCACATCCATTTCAAACGCCTGACCGTAGCGGGCAAGCTTCTGGCCTTGTTTACCTAGACCCACAATGCCTAGACGTTTCTTAGCAAGCACAGGCGGCATCTGCGTCTGCCATAAGCCAGCACGCAAGTTATTCACTTCAGACACCAGACCTTTATTGAGTGCCATTAAAAGTGCCCACGCCAACTCTGCAGTGCCGTTGTTGCCCAAACCCGAACCCGCTGCAAAACGCACTTCAATCCCAGCCTTCTCACAGGCTTGCATGTCAATGGCGGCGTTGCGCGCCCCAGTACTCACCAGCAATTTGAGATTGGGCAGCTGCGCAATCAAACCCGCATCAAACCGCGAGCGTTCACGCATTGCAATCACCACATCAAAATCAGCTAGGCGCTGCGCCAGATCTTCAGGTGCGATCACATCTTTAAAAAACGTGATTTCCGCTTCAAGTCGATCCCAGTCCGCCAAGCCCTGTGCAACTTCAAGATAGTCGTCCAATACGGCAATTTTGAGCGTGTCCGCCATGTTTCTGTCTCCCATTCGGGTTAGATTTTTCTGAAATTGTCTGTGTTTTACTGCAATTTTGCGAGCAAATCTTCTTTGGAAATCACGCCTGGAACCCGTGAGCCATCTTCAAAGAAAATGGCCGGTGTGCCCTGCACCAGTAAATCCCGACCTGTTTCCAGCATCTGCGCAATGGGCGCATCACATTCGGCTTTCTGAGGCACTTGATTGCGTAACATCCAGTCATCCCAGACGACACCTGGGTTCTCTGCACACCAGACATCGCGAACCTTATCGGTGGAATCTGCCGATAAAATGGGCATCAAAAATGTGTACACAGTCAGATTATCAATACCTTCCATATTTTTACGCAAGAGTTTGCAATAACCACAGTTTGGATCTTCAAAGAGAGCAATCCGACGTGAGCCATCACCACGCACTTGTTTAATGGCCAGTTCAAACGGTAAGGCCTCAAAGTCAATTTTTGCCAAATCATCCAAGCGCTCTTGCGTCAGGTTGCGCCGACTTTCTGCATCAATTAAATGACCATCCATCACAAATCGCACGTTTTCATCGACGTAGACAATGGTTTGTCCCATTTGCACTTCAAACAAATTAAAAGGCGTTTGACGAACCTGATTAATCGGCACATTGCCAAAGCGCTCTTTAAAGCGATCCATCACAGTCGCTTCGATGCCATCATTGCTCGCAGAAGTTGCACCCGAATCAGTGCTGGGCGTTGCGTCGCTTTTAGCGACTTCAGCAGCCGGTGCCTTGTCGTTAGCTTTCTCAACCTCTGTTGCAGGGGCTGTCTGAGCTTGCACATTCCATGCCACGCCCAATGCGAGCAACGTTAAAAGTCTGGATAACACGTTTATTCTCTCCAAATTTGAACTCAAACCACCCTCTATCTGGTGACTTTACTGAGTAGGTGTGCGGGTTGCCGCTTCAATCAGGATTCGTTTCACCGGCGGCAAGCGATCGACCATGGCCATACCCGCATTACGAATCCAGCGCGCACCGGGCAACTCTAGATCAAACAGCCTTTTAAGACCATCTGTGAGCAATTGCATTTCTAGAATATCCTTGGCCCGGGCACGACGATATCGACGTAATAACGTTGGATCACCGGCATCAAAGAAAAGTTCACGTCCAGTGACTAATTCGCCTAAAACTCTGGCATCTGATAGCCCCAGATTCAACCCTTGACCCGCCAAAGGGTGCACCCGATGGGCCGCATCCCCAATCAACGCCACCCCATCACCAATCATGTCAGAGCGCGCAAGTGTCAGATCAAATCCCCTGACGATCGAATTCAACGTGAGTTGACCCAAGCGTCCACGACTGATTTCACCTAGATGCGTTTGCAAAAACTGCGCTTGTTCGTCTTCTGGTAGGGCTAATAGATCACGCGCGGCTTGACGCGTTGCCGCCCAGACCATCGACACCTGATGACCGGCAGACGTATCGGGCAGCGGTAATAAAGCCAGCACCATGTCTTTCTGAAACCATTGCAAAGCAACACCTTGGTGAGGCTTTTCACAAGTTAGGTGGCCAACGACTCCAGTCGCATCATAAGGACTGTCCACGAGCGCAATACCTGCTTGCTGACGCAAGGTGGAGTTTGTCCCATCGGCACCAATCCACAAATCGGCTTGGATGGTTTGACCACCGCGCGTCTGACCCACTCGATGACGAAATGTCTCTAGGGTGTCGTGTATCCAATGCACGCCGTGAAACCGCAAAGCTTGAATCAAAACACGCTCAATCTGAACGGACTCAACAATCCAGTTGAGTTCCTGTCGTGCCGCTTGCCAAGCGCGTAAATGCACCGCGCCAAACGCATCCCCAAAAATCTCCATAGCATCGACTGGGGTTAGACGTTGTTCAGGAATCATGTCCCAAACACCTAAACGCTGTAAATACGCTTGACTGGCTTTGGAGATGGCATACACTCGCAGGCCAAAATCATCTGGACCTTGTTCAGCCACAGGGACAGGTGGCCCCAGCAACAGCAAATCATGCACGCCTCGCTTCGCGAGATCAAGCGCCATACTCATGCCAGCAAGGCCAGCTCCACAGACAACGATTGAATGTTTTTTCATCGGGCTGACGGCTCCCCGGCAGATTTAGGCCAAAGTAGCCACATCTGTCCGCGCTGTTTCATACGACCTGCGGTCTCACCCGCTTGTTGGCCGGATCCCCAATAGAAGTCTGCTCGCGCAGCGCCTTTAATAGCCGCACCCGTATCTTGGGCAAACACCATTTTTTGGAGTGGCTGATTGCTCGCTGGCATGGTTGTCGTTAAATAAACCGGTGTGCCCAGTGGCACAAAGGTTGGGTCTACGGCAATCGCGCGCTGTGCACCCAAATGAACGCCATAAGCACCCTTAGGGCCTTGCTGTGCATCGGCAATCGCCTCTTCACGGAAAAACACCACACCCGGATTCGCGTTCAACATCTCTTGTGTACGACTTGGATTTTTCTTTGCCCAAGCTCGGATATTCTGCATCGAAGCCTGATTAATAGGCAATTCACCCTGATCGGCTAACCAACGCCCAATCGATTTATAGGGATGGCCATTGTGGTTGGCATACGCCAAACGAATGGTTTGACCGGCATCAGGGCCATCGGCAAGATGAACGCGTCCTGAACCCTGTACCTGCAAGAAGAAATTGTCCACCGGATCATCTAACCACACAATCACGGGCAAGTTGTCGTCAGATTTAGCGAGTTGAGCACGACTGTCATACGGCACGACACGATTGCCAACCACTTTGCCACGTACACGCTTGCCAGCAAGCTCTGGATATAGATCACCCAATTCAATATTTAAAAGGTTCTCCGGCACGCCATACAAAGGCCATTGATACTTGCCCTGACGCTTACGTGAACCTTCCACGATGGGCTCGTAATAACCCGTGACCATGCCATCCGCTTGACGCTGATCCGCAGTATCCAAGCGCCACGGCGTTAAATAGGTTTGCAGAAACTTGCGGATGGCACCCGCATCATTGGGCGCGGGTGCTTTTGAGGAATCTAGTGCAGCAACACAGACCGCATGCCATGCGCGTGGCGCAGCCCGAGCAGGCACACTCACATTACCGCTCGTAGGACGCATCAAACCTTGGCAATTACGCAGAAAATTAATCCAATACCCCTGCAAATCATCGCCCTGCCAACCTGGCAAGGTATTCCAAGCCACTTCCACATAACGACCCGACAAAGCGCGTGGCTTGGTTTCAGGCAAACTCGACAAAGGCACGACCCTAAACTTCTCATCAGCCGCGACGGGCTCATCACCAGGCAACACGCCAGGCCGCTCAGACGTCGTACAACCCGCCATCAGAACAGCCAGACCCAGCGAGAACCACCACATCACCGTGTTTTGCTTTTTCATCCAACACCCACTCTCTACATTGATAGGCCACAGGGGAATCACTCACAGCGCCCATCATACGCCCGGCAGCCCTTCGATCGTGAAGAAACCCAGGCAAACGCACACTTTTCTACAAGATAATTTCAGATGCTTAATGCAACATTCTCGACATCATCAATGCAAACTCGTCGATCGGCACCCAAAACGGCTCTCCATCCAGACCGACTGCCAGAAAAGAGCCCTGCATCGTACCCACAGGTGTCGACAATGGACACCCACTCGTATATTCAAACGTCTTGCCAGGTTCGATTAACGGCTGCTGTCCAACCACGCCCAAGCCCTTCACTTCTTCTTGTTGATTATGCCCATCCGTAATGATCCAGTGACGGCTAATCACCTGCGCAGGCTCCCGACCGATATTGGTGATGCGCACCGTATAAGCAAAAAAGTAACGCCCTTGATCGGGTTCCGAGTGCTCGGCTGAGTACTGCGCCTGAACCTCAACTTCAAGCTCAAAGTTCTTCAATGTCAACTCCCAAAACAACCACTATGCAGATCGTCACAACGCAGTTCAGCGTCCTTTATTCGACCAGATGGATCGCAGCCTGCGATAATGACCCTTTTACTGCAACGAATTCATGTCATCATGCCAGATATCAAACAACCTGACGCTTCCATCAAAATCGCACCCAGTATTTTATCGGCTGACTTTGCCAGACTCGGCGATGAAGTCACGCAAGTACTTGACGCTGGCGCCGACTGGATCCATTTCGATGTGATGGACAACCATTATGTCCCGAATCTAACCATTGGACCTTTGGTTTGCGAAGCCATCCGACCATTAACAGATGCCGTCATCGATGTTCACCTAATGGTTGAACCGGTTGACAGTCTGGTTGAGCCGTTTGCAAAAGCAGGGGCCAACATCATGACCTTTCACCCAGAAGCCTCACGTCATCCGGATCGCACTCTGGCCATGATCCGCGATCACGGCTGTCGGGCGGGTCTAGTGCTCAATCCAGCTTCATCTGTGCACTGGCTTGATCATGTGATGGATAAACTGGACATCGTGCTCCTCATGTCGGTCAACCCTGGGTTCGGAGGTCAATCGTTCTTAGAGGGTACGCTTGATAAGATTCGACAGGTTCGCCAACGCGTCGATGCGCACATTGCCCAAGGTGGGCAGTCCATCGACATTGAAGTCGACGGCGGCATCAAAATCGACAACATTGGTCGTGTACGCCAAGCGGGGGCCAATGCCTTTGTGGCTGGATCAGCGATCTTTGGCCAGCCCGATTACAAATCAGTGATTGATCAAATGCGTGCTGAAATTGCACGCGTCGATGCCGATACCCGAAACGCTTAGGTCAAACACAAATGTCTGAAACCATGTCTCACACCCGCCCTGCATTAAAAGCGGTTTTGTTGGATCTGGATGGCACATTGGTTGATTCCATCCCAGATCTGGCCGACGCAGCCAACGCAATGCGTAAAGACCTCGGGTTATCTGCCTTACCACTGGATCTCATCACATCCTTTGTGGGCAAAGGGGCTGACCACCTGATTCGACAAACCTTACTGGCAGATTCATCCTCCCAAACATTGGACGAAACGCGATTAGAGACCGCACGCAAAGCGTTCGTTAAGCAATACACCCGTTACAACGGTTTGAGAACCACGATCTACCCGGGTGTGCTCGAAGGGCTTAAAGCGTTTCAACAATTGAATTTACGCCTTGCTGTAGTCACCAATAAACCAGCGGTCTTCACACACGACTTGCTCGCAAAAACAAAGCTCGATCAATACATGGACGTGGTGGTCAGTGGCGACACTTGCGAGACTCGCAAGCCGGATCCAGAACCTGTTCTCTATGCCTGCCAAAACCTCGGTGTGGCGCCTGCTGAAGCGCTATTCATTGGTGACTCGATGAATGATGCACTGGCGGCACGTGATGCAGGTTGTCCGGTGCTTGCTGTTCCATATGGTTATCGAGAAGGGATGACTGTCGACAAACTACCAGTCGATGGTATAGTACAAACGCTGGTCGATGCGATAAGCTGGATCAGACAGCATTATTCATAAACAAAGAGTTTGAAATAACAATGTATTCGAAGACTGTTGTGCTCAACAAACAAAGCGCGAATTGGCGCTGGTGGCGCTCATCCCAAGGGTAGGGTGCTGCTTGTTGCCGTTCACAGTTTGACTGATCACAACATTTTGTCAGAGAAGCCCGCCCCACGCATGGTCGGGCTTTTTTCTTGCACAAACTTGAGACAACGCTTTGGTGATTTAGCCCGATTTTCAGAACAACCCATTATTCGGCAAACATCATGACTGAAATTGAATTCAACGCACTAGCTGCACAAGGTTACAACCGGATTCCTCTCATCAGCGAGACCTACGCGGATCTGGATACCCCTCTGGCCATCTACTTAAAACTCGCCCACTCTGGCCCTAACGGCGGACGCTACACCAGCCTGATGGAATCGGTCATGGGTGGCGAACGTTTTGGACGCTACTCATTTATCGCACTGCCTGCACGCACGATTATTCGTTCACGCGGCCAAGTCACCGAAGTCCTCACCGATGACAAAATCGTTGAGACTCATGAAGGCGACCCACTGAGCTTTATCGAGTCCTATCAAAAACGCTTTAAAGTCGCCCTCAGACCCGGGATGCCCCGTTTTGCAGGTGGCCTCGCAGGTTACTTCGGCTACGATACCGTACGCCACATTGAACCGCGACTTGGCGCACCGACCAAACCGTATCCTCAAGGGATGGGCGAAGGTCCCCCAGACATCCTTTTGCTGCATGTTGATGAGCTCGTCATCGTAGATAACGTGGCCGGCAAAATCTATCTGATTGTTTATGCCGATCCTTCGCAGCCCGAAGCATTCAGTAAAACACAGAGTCGTTTGCGGGATCTGCGCATTCGTCTGCGCAAACCTGTGGACACGCCTTACAGCCAGGCCAGCACACAGACTCAGGAAATTCGCAGCTTCCAAAAAGAAGACTACCTGGAAGCCGTGCGCACCGCCAAAGCACATATTGAGGCGGGCGACCTCATGCAAGTTCAAGTCGGACAAGTGATTGCTAAGCCATTCAGTGATTCCCCCTTGTCGTTATACCGTGCACTACGTTCTCTGAACCCCTCGCCTTACATGTATTTCTGGAACTTTGGTGATTTTCAGGTGGTGGGTGCCTCCCCTGAAATTCTCGTACGCCAGGAACGCGTGGCAGGGCAAGAAGATGCTTTAGAGCCCGAAACACTCATCACAATTCGCCCCTTAGCGGGCACTCGTAAACGTGGTGGCACACCTGAAGAAGATGCCGCACTGGCTGCTGAGTTACAAGCCGACCCCAAAGAAGTCGCCGAGCATGTCATGTTGATTGACTTGGCACGCAATGACGTTGGACGTGTTGCCAAAATTGGTTCTGTCAAAGTCACAGACACCATGATCATTGAGCGTTACTCCCATGTCATGCACCTAGTCTCCAATGTCACGGGCGTCCTTGCCCCTGAAATGAGCAACATGGACGTGTTACGCGCGACCTTCCCAGCCGGCACACTCACCGGCGCACCGAAAGTGCGTGCGATGGAACTGATCGACGAACTCGAACCTGTGCGTAGAGGCATTTATGGTGGCGCCGCAGGCTATCTGAGTTACGGCCAAGAGATGGATGTGGCGATTGCGATTCGCACGGGCATTATTCAGGATGGCATGTTGTACGTACAAGCTGCGGCCGGCGTTGTCGCAGACTCCGACCCTGAAAAAGAATGGATGGAAACAGAAGTGAAGGCGCGCGCTGTCTTGCGCGCGGCCGAACAAGTCCAAAACGGACTTGATACACCCCTGTAACCATTTCTATCAGACAAGGCGTCACGAGATGCCAAGGAGACTGTCATGCGCAAACTTTTAATGATCGACAATTACGATTCATTTACCTACAACCTCGTTCAATATTTTGGGGAACTTGGCCAAGACGTCGACGTGCGTCGAAATGACCAAATCACTATCGAAGAAATTCGTGCTCTGGCCCCCGATCGCATCTGCATCTCACCCGGCCCGGGTACTCCAGCTCAGGCAGGTGTGTCGGTTGATGTGATCAAGACCTTCGGGGGACAAATCCCCATCTTCGGTGTCTGCTTAGGGCACCAAGCCATTGGTGAAGCGTTTGGTGCACGGATTGTGCGTGCCCAAGAGATCATGCACGGTAAAACGTCTGTGATTACACACACGGGTTCTGACGTGTTTCAGGGCTTACCACACAGCTTTACCGTGATCCGCTATCACTCATTAGCGATTGAGCGCGAAACGTTGCCGGATTGCCTCGAAGTCACAGCTCAGACGGCTGATGGTGAAATCATGGGTGTGCGTCATAAAACCCTGCCCATTTACGGAGTGCAGTTTCATCCGGAATCCGTCTTAAGCGAACAGGGTCACGCTTTGTTACAGAATTTTTTACGTCTGGAATGACCAAGGAGTCTTCATGATCACACCCAGCGAAGCATTAGCACGGTGCATTGAGCACCGTGAAATTTTCCATGAAGAGATGTTGCATCTCATGCGCATGGTGATGCGCGGTGAAATGTCGCCCTCGATGACAGCGGCCTTTTTAATGGGCTTGCGCGTCAAAAAAGAAACCATCGGTGAAATTACCGCCGCGGCAACCGTCATGCGAGAGTTTGCAACTTCAGTGCCTGCAGACGACCCTGAAAGCCTGCTCGATTTATGCGGCACAGGAGGTGATGGCAGTAACACCTTCAATATTTCCACCTCGGCCATGTTTGTCGCAGCGGCCGCCGGTGTGCGTGTTGCCAAGCACGGTGGTCGCAGTGCCTCTTCACCGAGCGGCAGTGCAGACCTGATCGAATCACTTGGTGCTCGAGTTGATTTGGGCCCTGAACAAATCAATGAATGCCTACAAGAAACGGGCATCTGCTTCATGTTTGCACCCAATCACCACACCGCGATGCGACATGTGGCTGCGGTGCGTAAAGAACTTGGTGTTCGCACCATCTTTAACATTCTGGGGCCCCTCACGAATCCGGCTGGTGCCAAAAACCAGATGATGGGTGTGTTTCATCCGGATTTGGTTGGTATTCAAGTCCGTGTTTTGAAAGCGCTGGGTTCTAGCCACGTGCTGATTGTCTATGGTATGGACGGGATGGATGAAGCATCATTGGGTGCTGCAACCATGGTGGGCGAATTACGTGACGGCGAAGTTCGTGAATACGAAATTCACCCCGAAGACTTTGGGCTAGACATGGTGTCAAACCGCACCATTCGGATTCACAACCGAGAAGAATCCAAAGAAATGCTCATGCAAGCCCTGAACAACAAACCCGGCGTTGCGCGTGACATTGTCGCCTACAATGCGGGACTGGCTATTTATGCAGGCAATCAGGCTGCCACCATGGCACAAGGCATCGAGATGGCGTTTGAAATCATCGCCAGTGGTGCAGGCCTAGCCAAACTTGAACAATTCTGCGAGACAACCCGGAGGTTGGGACAGTGAGTACCGATATTTTGCGCAAAATTATTTCTGTGAAAACACAGGAAATTCAAGCAGCACGACAATTGCGCAGTCTGGAAGACGTGTTGCGCGAAGCACAGTCCCGACAAGATGTGCGTGGTTTTGCACAAGCCCTAGAAAACAAGATCAGTGAGGGCAAAAGTGCCATCATCGCTGAAATCAAAAAAGCCTCGCCATCTAAAGGTATTTTGCGAGAAAACTTTGATCCAGCCTCCATTGCAAAATCCTATGCCGTGGCGGGTGCCGCCTGCCTGTCGGTACTGACAGATGTGCAGTTTTTTCAGGGATCACACGATTATTTAAGACAGGCACGCGCCGCATGTTCTTTGCCTGTTTTACGCAAAGATTTCATCATCGACCCCTATCAAGTTGTTTCCGCACGGGCAATGGGTGCGGATTGCATTTTGCTGATTGTGGCAGCTCTTGAACTATCCCAGATGCAAGAACTCGAATCAGTTGCGACCGAGCTGGGTATGGATGTGTTGGTTGAAATTCATGATGGCGAGGAATTAGAGCAAGCATTGCAACTAAAAACACCCTTGCTGGGCATTAACAACCGAAATCTCAGAACCTTTGAAACGACACTGGACACCACATTGTCCTTGCTGTCTCAGATCCCGTCTGATCGCCGCCTCATTACCGAAAGCGGAATTCTTGTACGAGACGATGTTGAAAAAATGCTGGCCAATGATGTGCAAGCATTCTTGATTGGTGAAGCCTTTATGCGTGCACCAGATCCAGGTGAGGCCTTACAAGCACTCTTTGAGGGTCACGTTTAAGCTAAAACACTTGTGCAAAACTCAAGATACAGCAAGCGCCAAAAAACAACAATCAATATAAAAAATGCGCACATGTCTTTGTCAATCTCTGACGAACATGTGCGCAGTTTTATGTGGTCACTTTTTATGTGTGCACGATAAGCTAGCTCAGCGCGTCACTGATCACAATAACTCACTCACCTCATTTTTTGAGTGGGCACGTATTGATCTTAAAGATGGAATACACCGGGCAATTGCCAAAGAGACCGGTCAGCAAAGGAATTAAACCAATCCAGCCCCAGGGGCCGATTGTTCCCATCAGTGCCAAAACGATCAGCACAACCCCTACAATCACGCGAATGCCACGATCCAGACCACCCAAGTTGATTTTCATGGTTACTCCTGAACGGAAACAGGCTCTTTTTCCGGGATGCTACAAAACATCGAGTACAACGTATGCATCACCTGAAGCACTGCTTCACTTGCTAATGAATAATAAATGTACTTGCCTTCACGACGAGTATTCACCAAGCCCTCATCTCTGAGCACACCAAGCTGCTGAGACAACGTGGGCTGTCGGATGCCTGTCAGTTTCTCCAGTTCTCCAACATTCACTTCCTCACTAATCATGTGGCACAACAGCAACAAACGGTCTTCATTGGCCATCGTTTTTAACAATCGACAGGCCTGACCAGCTGATTCGCGCAATTCAGCCAATGCGGAAGAGGAAAAAGCGTTACTCGTCGTCATATCAAGTCCTTCATTCTATAAATCACGAAACATCACGCTTACACGGATATTTTTAGATTATAGAACCATTACATTATGTAATTAAATATATTATACATCAAGATTCATTAACAATTCCTCACAAATGATACTGTCTTTCTTGTAAATCAGTTGAAATCTACCTCTGACATGTATGGTTACGTACTTAGAGGCTCACCATAGGTAGGATCAAAACAGGATACTTAGCTAGAAAACACATCAAATTCCCGAATTCGGACTAACAATCGTTTCTCACTATCAGCAGACCAACAGGCTCAGGGACATTTGAATTACATCGAGAAAATGACTAATCTGGGACAAAACCATGAACCGAGATAAATCTCGACAGGTTTTAATGGATACTGAAGGCTCATCCTCGCATACACTGATAGCAAAACTCAAAGCGTTCACCTATTGACAGGCTTGCTCAAAACTCGCGATGCTCAAACAATCCATCAGCTGGCGATATTGCCTATTGATCATTCAGTCTATTGTCCTCTTTGTGTTGGGCCCACTGAATGCGGCCGCACAAACAGCAGCGGGGAGCACAGGCATTGACATTGATGCAACCTGTAACAATGCCATCAACCTGCCATTTAAACGTCCGATCGTCTTGTCTGAAGATGATAAGAAACGCTTGCGTGAACTGCCCAAACTCAAAGTTACAATCGTTGGCAATGCGCCACCGCTTTCTTTTTTTAACCCAGATACACAAGGGTATCAGGGGATCGCTATTGATGTTTTTTGCTCAATTGCTAGAGCCATTGACCTAGACTTTCAATTTCAAACTGCTGAGGTCGATTCACTCGCACAAGCGATAGACGATGTTCAAAATAAAAAAGTTGATCTATTTCTGCCTTTGAGTCACACACCTTGGCGGGCCGACCTCGGTCATTTCACTGAGCCTTACTACCAATCTTTGTATGCGGTTATTACACGTAGGGACACTCCAACAACGCTGACTAATCTAGCTGACTTTGCCGATCGCCGGGTTGGTTATATAGAAAAGAGCGCGATCGAACGCTACTTAAAGGAAACACTTCCTCCCGAAGCACTTCATCCTTTCAAGCATATAGAACAAGCGCAAACCATGTACGGCGCGCTTCAAAAAGGGGACTTAGATGCGTTGATTGTGAACAAAAACTTCTTTCGAGAAGCTCGTTATCAACATGATCTGTTTGATCTGGAAAGACGACAAATTCTGTACAACGAACCGCGAAACTATGGCTTCTATCTCCCCGCAACACTTGAACATGCGTTTCTGACCGAGCTCTTTGATCGTCATCTATTACAGATCGACACAGCACCCTCATATGAACACCACGAGTTAAGTGAGCAGCATCTGATTGAGCGCTATCTCGTTCGTATTCGTGAAGCAGAAATCCTTAAAATGTCCAGTCTTCTGATTGGACTGGTCACGCTATTTCTGTTTTGGGCATGGTATCGATCCAGAAACTTTTCACGCGTCTTAGCAGAAAACCAAGTCCAGATCGAGCAGCAGCGGCAAGCCCTCCAAGAGGCCAATTCTAAACTAGAAAAACTCAGCCTCACCGACAGTCTTACTGATGTTGCGAACCGTCGCCACTTTGATCAAACACTCGATCGAGAGCTGCGTCGCGCAAAACGCTTTGGCAAACACTTATCCCTTCTATTGCTAGATCTGGACCACTTTAAAGCCGTCAATGATTTGTATGGCCATGTGACGGGCGACGATTATCTACGGCAGGTGGCCGACATCCTTAAAAATCGCTGCCAGCGCAGCCACGATCTGGTAGCACGCTTTGGCGGTGAGGAGTTTATTTGTCTGCTGCCTGGCACCACCATGGAACAAGCATTCCGTCTGGCTGAAGAAATTCGCCACGACATTATTCAAGCGGGACTGCCCAACCGTAAAAGCCCACTCATGTCAACACTCACCACCAGCTGTGGGATTGCGACATACACTCCAGGATCTGAGGCGAACTCAGATCAGTTAATCTTGGCTGCGGATGCACAACTCTATAAAGCCAAGAACTCAGGCCGTAACCAAACACAAAGCACCATGCTCTAAGTTGTTCAGCATGAGCCACAATTGATGATTCACCCTATTAACCTCATCGGAACGAGTAATTATTTATGACAAAACCTTACACACCCACCTGGCGTTCAATGTTATTTGTCCCTGCACATATCGACAAATTTATTCAGAGTGCTTTGCGTCGCAACGCCGATGCCATCCAACTCGACTTGGAAGATGCTTGCCCGCCGGACCTCAAAGCCGATACGCGCAAAGAAATTCCCCGCATTGCTCAACAAGCCGCCGATGCCGGCTTTGATGTCATTGTGCGTGTCAACCGCCCATGGCGACTGTTAGTGCGTGATCTAGAAGCCTGTGTGCATCCAGCGGTTCAAGCGATCACGTTGCCCAAAGTCCCAGATGGCTCATTTCTGCGCAGTGTCTGTGAAATCCTGGATGAATGTGAAGCTCAAGCCGGTCTTCCCAATGGCCACACACGCCTGATTGCCATGGTTGAAGATGCTGAAGGTTTGGGCAATCTGGACGACATCGCCAGCGCAACACCGCGTTTATATGGTGTCATCGTGGGTGCAGAAGACCTCGCGGTCTCTATGCGCATGGCCGTTGACCCAGATACGCTCTATGTGCCCAACATCATGGCCTTGACCGCTTGTCGCCGTGCTGGCGTGGCTCCCTTAGGATTTATTGGCTCTGTGGCCGACTACGCCGACCAAGACAAGTTTCGGGAAACCGTTCAGCGCGCTTCTCGACTGGGTTTTGAAGGTGCATTTTGTGTGCACCCAACGCAAGTGGATGCAGCCAACGAGGCCTTTAGTCCAGACCCTGAAGCGGTCGACCGTGCCAGACGATTGCTCGCCACGTATGAAGCTGAAATGGCGGCTGGACGAGGTGCTTGCACATTTGAAGGTCGAATGGTGGATGCCCCGGTTGCCATGCAGGCTCAGCAACTCATTGAGCGTGCCGACGCCATTGAAGCCATGACACAACGTCGTCAGAGTAAACAAGCTGAATAAACCTGTGAATTTATGAATTCAGCATTTATATGACGCTCTTTGGACCGCGCAACCTTCTACAAAGTGTCAGTGCACTCGAAACACACGATCTACCAGATTGCTGGCAGATCGTGCTGAGCACTCAAGACGCGCAATCTCAGCTTGCACAAATTCGTACCAAACTGCAAGCAGACCTTGATCGGGGAGAGCAGATTTTCCCATCCGATCCTTGGTACGCCTTGCGAAAAACACCTTTACAGCAAACTCGAGTGGTCATCCTCGGACAAGATCCATACCACGGGCCTGACCAAGCTCATGGGCTGGCATTTTCAGTTCAAGACACCGTGGCTCCACCGAGTCTACGCAATATCCTGAAAGAAATCACACGCAGCCATCCACACATCGATGAGCCTGTAATCTCGCATGATCTAAGTCATTGGGCGCAGCAAGGCGTTTTATTACTGAACGCCACTCTCACTGTGGCACAAGGTCGTGCTGCGTCACATGCCGAGTATGGTTGGCAAACGTTGACCGATTATTTGATTGCAGCCACGGCACAACAACCTGTCCCTATCGTCTATCTGCTCTGGGGACGCCATGCCCAGTCCAAACGCACCCTCATTGAGCAAACTACGCAAGCCCAAGGTTTGCCAGCCACATCGCGACTGATTCTGGACGCAAACCATCCGTCACCCCTTTCCGCAAATCGGCCACCACACCCATTTATTGGTTGCAATCATTTCGTATTAAGCAACCACTGGTTACAGGCTCAAGCTCAAAAAACAATCGACTGGTTCGCAACACCAAGCTGACAGACACCACCGCTAGACATTGGTGCGATTCAACCAACCACCCGTGGTATCTTAAAAAATTAGGGTTTACCCCAAAGCAAAATACGGTTAAACTGAAAGGCTCATTTCCTCCAGACCTACTTTCCTTTCGTAATGAGACCTTGATTCGGTCGTCGGCGTTCGGTTGATGCGGTCCGGCACCCTTCTCTCCAACGAAAGGATAGACATGTCATTTGACACCCTCGGTCTTGCACCAGAGCTTCTGCGTGCAACCAAAGAGGCTGGCTATGCTCAGCCCACGCCTGTACAGGCAAAATCCATTCCACTCGCACTGACTGGCAAAGACTTGCTCGTCCAGGCTCGCACGGGTAGTGGTAAAACGGCCGCATTTTTGCTGCCTGCACTCCAACAATTGAGTTTCAATTTGCGTCGCCGTGATCACGGTGCACATATTTTGATTCTGACGCCCACACGCGAACTGGCGCAACAGATTGGCACCATGGCCACCCAACTGGGTAGCCATTTGAACGGTCTCAAAGTTGCCACCTTAGTTGGCGGTATGCCCTATCGCCCGCAACAACGTATGTTGTCACGCCGTGTGGATATTATCGTGGCCACTCCCGGTCGTCTGCTGGATCACGTCCGTAGCGGCTTGGCCGATCTCTCACGCGTTAAAACCTTGGTGCTCGATGAAGCTGACCGTATGCTTGACATGGGGTTTATCGATGACATCGAAACAGTTGTGAGCAAGATCCCTAAAGAGCGCCAAACATTCTTTTTCTCTGCCACGTTAGACCGACGTATTGCCCGTCTGGCTGGCGACATGCTGCAAGACCCAGCGCATCTGAATATCGAGCCGCCTAAGCAGCAACACGCACAGATCAAGCAGCGTATCCATTACGCCGACAATCCTGGCCACAAACGCCAATTGTTGGCTCATGTTCTGAGTGATGACCAGATCAATCAAGCCATTATTTTTACGTCCACCAAACGTGGTGCGGCCGATCTGGCTCAAGAACTGGCCGATGAAGGTTATCGGACTGGCGCTTTGCATGGTGACATGAATCAGCAACAGCGCACTCGGACGGTACGAGCTTTACAAGAAGGCCGTATCCGTATGCTCGTGGCCACTGACGTTGCAGCACGCGGACTGGATGTGAGCACCATCAGTCACGCCATTAACTTTGATCTGCCCAAGCAGCCCGAAGACTATATCCACCGAATCGGCCGTACAGGTCGTGCCGGTCGCAAAGGAACGGCCATCACATTTGCGGAACAACGTGAACGTCACCAGGTTCGTCGTATCGAACAAACCTTGGGACATACGATTGCCATCACAGAAATCGAAGGTCTAGAACCGACACCTGTTCGCGAACGTACAAAACCCCGTCGTTCTCCACGCCCAGGAGCCGGTGCCACCGCCGGCAAGCCGCGTAAGCCTTATACTGACGCTCATGCAAAACGACCAGCCCGTAAATCACACAAATCAGCCACCGCAGGCTCACGAGCAGGCGCCCCATCAGGCGCACGCCGCTCAGCCGCATCCGCAGGCAAATCACGCCCAGGACAGCGTACGCATCAGCGAAGCAGCGCTCGCGCATAGTCAGGCAGTCACCCGCCATCTGTCGCAAGCAATCGCGCAGGCAGGTGGCTGGCTCCCATTTCATGACTGGATGCATGAAGTGCTTTATGCACCCGGGCTGGGCTACTACACGGCAGGATTACGTAAACTGGCCAGACGCTCAACGCATGGCCAGGCGGTTCCGGATGCCGACTTTGTAACAGCACCCGAACTCTCTGCCACCTTCGGTCAAACCCTGGCCCAACAGATATTCCAAGTGATGCGCAACGAAGGTCTCAAACGCATCATTGAGTTTGGGCCTGGAACGGGGCAACTTGCTTGCGACATTTTGGATGAGCTCGCGCATCTGGGTTTACACGACGTGCAGTATGAGCTCATCGAAGTATCGGATGATCTCAAAGCACAGCAAGCTGAAACCTTTCAAAAACATGGTTACACCGCCCATTGGCTCGACACGATTCCAGAACAGTTTGAGGGAGTTGTTGTCGCAAATGAAGTGCTTGACGCCATGCCTGTTCATCTTCTAGGCTGGGCTGACGATGAAACGGTGTTTCAACGTGGCGTTGATTGGGATGGACAGCAATTCATTTGGTCAGATCGACCCGCACCACAAGCATTGGCTGAGCAACTGGCCAGTTGTATGCCGCCATTACCAGGCTATGTCACCGAGGTTTGTCCTCAAGCCCAAGCGTGGATCCGCACACTCGCATCACACCTTCACAAAGGTTTGATCTTGCTGATCGACTATGGGTTTACACAAAGCGAGTATTACCACCCACAACGCGCACAAGGCACGCTCATGTGCCACATTCAACATCGAGCTCATAGCGATCCCTTTTTTGCGCCAGGCTTACAAGATCTGACTGCACACGTCGACTTTACAGCCATGGCTGATGCTGCTTTTGAGTCGGGTCTGGATGTTTTAGGATTCACCAGTCAGGCACGTTTTTTACTCAACGCAGGTTTAACCGACTTGTTGCTGCGCGGTGAGATCAATCAAAATCCAGCTCAGATGCGTAAGGTCGAAATGTTAATTTCTGAAGCGGAAATGGGTGAGTTGTTTAAAGTGCTCGCCCTTGGTCGCGACATTGATCCCTTACTGATTGGATTCGTGCGCGGGGATCGACGACATTTGCTGTGAGATCGCAGCTAAGCGTGCTTGTCGCACGGCTTGCGCAATGGCTGGTCCACCCTGACCTTGTAATCCAGACGCAATCGCACCCGCATCGACTTCACGCGCGGCCTCTAATGCACTAATCCAAGGTTGAGCAGCTTGACCACGCAGCCAAGCTGCCAAACTAATCAAGTCTAAAAAACGATCGACACGTCTAAACCCATCGGCTTTTTCAATCAATGAGAGCAGTTGATGAACCGTTTGTTCATCACATGGATAGGCCAGATGCGTTTGTGCCATTTCAGTCAAGATTTGTGGCAACAACCGAGCCCATTGTGCACACTCAGTCGTTGCGCGAATGCGTCGAGAAAGCGCATCCCGATCCGACGTTCTGTGTAACAGCAATGCATAAATGGCCGGCAAATCTGGCGACAATATTCGCCTGACTTCATCAAGCTGAGCACCGAGTTCTTCATCGTAAACAAGACTTGGCATGATGACTGGCAGCGCCCCACATGCCCTTAAAACCTCAAACATTCTGGCAGGTTTCTCAGCGCGTAATCCACGGACAATTTCTTGCCATACCCGTTCAGGGACTAAATGGTCGACTTCGCCTTGCTCAACCATTTGGCGGCATAGCGCCATCGTTTCGGGTGCCACATTAAATTGAGTAAACCGAGCGGTAAACCGCGCAAGTCTTAAGATACGAACAGGATCTTCACCAAAAGCAACTCCCACATGACGCAAGACCGATTGCTGTAAATCTTGTTGTCCGCCATAAGGATCTACCACCACCCCATCGGGTGATTGCGCCATCGCATTGATGGTCAGATCGCGACGCGCCAAATCTTGCTCAAGCGTGACGTCTGTTCCCGCATAAAACGTAAAACCTTTATAGCCCCGGCCAGACTTACGTTCAGTGCGAGCCAGGGCAAATTCTTCTTTGGTCTGTGGATGTAAAAACACCGGGAAATCCGCTCCCACAGCCACAAACCCGCGGGCTTGTAGCGCTTCAGGTGTACTGCCAACCACAACCCAGTCTCGGTCACCACAAGGCAATCCAAGCAAGGCATCGCGCACCGCCCCACCCACGACATAGACATCCAGTCCGTCTAGCCGTGGATCGGGCTTGATGTCGATGATTGCCTTCATCAACGACTCTTGCGAGAGATTTCACCTAAACGCTCTTTCAGCGATTGAGGCTCACCCGTAAACACGGCACCGTAATAGGTCGCATTGGACAAGACGTTTTTGACATAGTCACGGGTCTCGCTAAACGGAATCGTTTCTGCAAAAATCGCACCTTCAATCGGCTGCGCCAAATTAGAGCGCCAGTTTCTCGGGCGACCAGGTCCCGCGTTATAACCTGCACTGGCCAACACCTGAGAGCCATCTAGGTCGTTTAACACCATCAGCAAGTACTGTGTCCCTAATTCTGTGTTGACATCAAATTCGTTGACCCGGCTGGGGTGAAAGTCTTTCATGCCGATTTTTTTAGCCACATAACGGGCTGTCGCTGGCATCAACTGCATCAGACCAGAGGCGCCTGCAACCGATTTAGCATCCATGATAAAACGCGACTCTTGTCGAATTAAGCCATACACCCAAGCTGGATCCAAGCCAATCGCACTGGCGCGTGCACCCACTTGGCCAGCAAATGGTGCAATGAAACGCTGAGAAAAATCAATACTGTCTTTAGTGCGCTCTGACGTATTCACGACACGGTCGAACAACTGTTGCTCACGCGCAAACTCTGCCGCCGCCAACAATTCACGATCCGTCATGCCGCGCAATGAGAAATTCCATTGCGGCACCGCTTCAGGGCGCCAACCTTGACGGAATAACGCCACAGCTTGCTGCAGATGCGGATTGTCCCGGGCTTTCTGCAATTCCGCAGATGTAACCGGGTCCGGTGTTTTAGGCACCACAATTTTGTGCCCAAGTTCTTCAGTCGCTAGCTGCCCATAAAAATCCAGTCGATTCGACAAAGCCTGATAGAGTGATTCAGCCGCTTCTGGATGATTCTGCGCTTGCAGTGCACGAGCTTTCCAATAGAGCCATGCACTATCGAGCTGCAATGCCACAGGCATTTTTTCAATGGCTTCTTGGACCCAAACCCAGTCGATCGTCGGTTGGCGCAAAGCAGAGCGCACGCGCCACTCATGACCGGTATTCGTCAAAGCCACATCACCCGCTTCTTTGTACAAGCGATTGGCCACATCCATATTGAGGTTGAGTGCACTGCGTTGCGCAACCTGCCCTCGCACCCAACCTGCCATGTCAGGCGGCAGACGCTTATCCCAATGGGACTCTAAGGATGCGACAACGTCAGAAGGCTCATCTCGGGCCACTCGACTTAGCGCAATGGCCACCAGCAAGCCCTGATCACCCTTAAACTGCGAGGCTGTTTGTGTCTTTAACCATTGTTGCGGCTTTTTGATGAGCGCACGGTATTCGGTTAAGTCTTTACCTTTAAATACCAGCGGTGCCAGACGTTCAGCCGAGCGCAGATGATTTACTTCCAGCAAATCCAACAACATCGCACTCAATGTCTCGTGACTGAGTACTCGGTCACCTGCCAGACGATTCACCATCGACCAGCAAGCATTGCCCGCTGAAAACGTATCACGCGCAACTTGTGGATCCACCCCCCCCTTGGTCATGTGCTGCGCCAAAAGCTTCGAGCACCGGACTTGTGGGTTCAACCAGATAAATTCTCCGATTTCATCAACCTTACCGAACTCGCCAAGTTCGACGGCTCTCAGAACCCATTCGGCGCGCAAACGATCCGCCATATAAGTGCCGGGATATTTGTCGAGAAAGGCATCGCCTGCGGTAAACGTCTGGACTGATTGCGCCCTCTTTAATGCGCCGAGTGTGTTCCAGAAATCAACATAAATCTTTAAAGTATCGCCTTGTGCTTGCTCGACCAGCACGGGCAATTGATCCCATTTGCCAGCCGTCACCGCATCGCGTGCCTTCGCCACTGCTTGTGCGCTCGGGGTTTCGACGGAATATTGAAAGCTATCAGCCGGTTGCGCCACGGCCAATGACACTGCATTGAGCGAGAACACGGAACCCACTACAGCCAGTGTCTTAAGCCACTTTGCGCTATCCAATCGTTTTATCATGCGGAACTTCCCCCTGAATACTGTTTTACACACATCGCTGGAACACTTTTCAACCACAGATCGTGGTAAACAGAATAGTTGAATGCCAGATTATTTCACCAGCCACTCGTTTTTCACTATGAAACAGAATACCTCAGTGCTACTCAGAAATCGCCTAAAAGACCTTAGAAATCAGATTTCACCCGAACAACAAGAACGGGAAGGCTTATTGCTGCGCGCCCGACTTTTTACCTGGCTCGCCAATACACAAGATGCGGCACGTGATTCAGGGCAAGCTATTCCAAATATTGTCGCAGCTTACTGGCCACTAGCTAATGAACCCGATTTGCGTCCACTCATGCGTCAATGGGATCTAAATGAGGTCACAGTGACACTGCCCGTTATGCTCGGTATTGCACAGCCACTTGCATTTCATCAATGGGATGTCGAGACCGAACTGTTTCAAGGTCAGTTTGGCGTCATGGAACCACCTGCACGCAACCCACTCATTCCAGATGTCGTGTTAGTTCCCACGTTGGGATTTACCGCACAGGGCGATCGCATTGGCTATGGTAAAGGTTTTTATGATCGGACCTTGGCGGATTTACGTCAAGCGGGACATCACCCCATCACCATCGGGATTGCTTGGCGAGAAGGAGCCATTGAAGCGCTGGAGCCCGAGTATCAGGCGCAACCTCATGACTTCAGACTCGACGCCATTCTGACACCGGATGGCTGGGTCAGTCACCCGCCTGAGTTTCTGAATCATTAAAAATAAGAAAAAGCAGTGCGCCTAAAAAGAAAACAGCGCACTCAAAGGTTTCCCTGTCGTCATGACGTCAGGGAAACCGACTCGAACGCTTAAGTCGTCAATGCCTGCCAAATTGCTTGCGTTGCTTGCGCATTATTAAGCGTATAGAAATGTAGGCCTGGAACCTGATTTTCGAGCAGTGTCTGACACAACTCAGTCACTACATCCACGCCAAAGGCTCGGATCGATTCACGATCATCACCCATTTCGGCTAAACGCAAACGGATCCAGCGAGGCACTTCGGCACCACACATTTCCGAAAAGCGAATCAATTGTGCGTAATTCGTGATCGGCATAATGCCCGGAATGATTGGGATTGTGACCCCTTTCATTTGTGCGCGATCGACAAAATCAAAATACGCATCGGCATTAAAGAAATACTGCGTAATCGCGCCATCTGCACCCGCGTTCACCTTGTCCACAAAATGCTTTAAATCTTTTTGTGGGCCAGAGGCTTGAGGATGCATTTCTGGATACGCAGCGACTTCGATGTGAAACCAGTCACCACTATGCTCACGAATCAATCTCACCAGATCGACGGCGTAACGCAAGGTATCCTGACTGCCCATCATGCCCATCCCAGATGGCATATCCCCGCGCAAGGCCACAATACGGCGTACACCCATATCACGGTAGCGATCCAGCAAACGACGCAAATCGTCGGGTGAGGAGCCGATACAGGATAAGTGTGGTGCAGTATCAAACCCTTCACCACTGAGGATTTCAACGGTTTCTAAGGTACCGTCACGAGTCGTGCCACCAGCGCCAAACGTGACACTGACGTAACCCGGATTCAGTGATTTAAGGGTGTTTGCCGTCTCCACGAGTCGCTTACGCCCAGCTTCATCGCGCGGCGGAAAAAACTCCAGGCTAATTGCCTGTCCATTTAAAATAGTCATGCCTGATACAACAACGATGAGAATAGTGTGGAAAGCACACTATAGACAATGGCACCGATCAACGCCCACCAGAATCCATTGACCTCAAACCCCTTGAGGATGGAGCCTGCCAACCAGAACACCAACGCATTAACCACCAACAAAAACAATCCCATCGTCACCACCGTAATCGGCAATGTCAAGAGAATCAGAATGGGTTTAATCAGTGCATTCAGCAAGCCTAAGACAAGTGCTGCAAGCATCGCCGCCCAAAACCCTGTCAAGGTAATTCCAGGCAACAGATAGCCAACGATCAACAAAGAGACAGCATTTACCATCCAAAGCACAATCAACATATCAGCCTCCGTTTACGGTTGAGTAAGCGTGCATGGACTGCCTCGACTGAGACAATCCACGTCTACACGATCAGCGGTCGGTCGATCAATAGCGGTAGTGGTTCGGTTTGTAAGGACCGTCTTGTGCCACACCGATATAGTCTGCTTGCTCTGGCGTCAGTTGCGTCAGATCCACACCAATTTTCTTGAGGTGCAGACGCGCCACTTTCTCATCCAGATGCTTGGGCAACACGTACACTTCACCCGCTTTGTACACATCATTGCGTGTAAAGAGTTCGATTTGCGCAATGGTCTGGTTGGTAAAGGAGGATGACATCACAAACGAAGGGTGGCCTGTGGCGCAACCCAAGTTCACCAAACGACCTTGGGCCAGCAAGATAATGCGCTTGCCATCAGGGAATTCGATGTGATCGACCTGTGGTTTGATCTCTTCCCACTTGTACTGCTCAAGGCTAGCCACGTCAATCTCGTTGTCAAAGTGACCAATGTTGCACACGATAGCCTGATCTTTCATGCGCTTCATGTGATCGTGCGTGATGACATGGTAGTTACCTGTTGCTGTCACGAAGATGTCTGCTTTGTCGCAAGCCTCTTCCATCGTCACGACTTTGTAGCCTTCCATCGCAGCTTGCAGGGCGCAAATTGGGTCAATTTCGGTCACCCAGACTTGTGCACGCAAAGCGGCGAGCGCCTGTGCAGAGCCTTTACCCACGTCACCGTAACCGCAAACGACTGCGATCTTACCGGCGACCATCACGTCTGTGGCACGCTTGATGCCATCAACCAGTGACTCACGGCAACCGTAGAGGTTGTCAAACTTAGACTTGGTGACCGCATCGTTCACGTTGATCGCGGCAAACGCCAGTTCACCACGACGTGACATCTGATAGAGACGATTCACACCGGTTGTGGTTTCTTCGGTCACACCTTTGATCTGGGCCAGACGCACGGAATACCAAGCAGGATCTTTAGCCAGTTGCGCGCGGATGGCAGCAAACAGATAGGTTTCTTCTTCAGAACCAGGGTTATCTAAAACGGAAAGATCTTTTTCTGCTTTGGCACCCAAGTGCAACAGCAAAGTGGCATCGCCGCCATCATCCAAGATCATGTTGGCGTACTGTCCGTTAGGCCATTCAAACAGGCGATGTGTGTAATCCCAGTACTCTTCCAGTGTTTCGCCTTTTTTAGCAAACACAGGGGTACCACCTGCCGCAATCGCTGCAGCGGCGTGATCTTGGGTAGAGAAGATGTTGCAAGACACCCAGCGCACTTCTGCACCGAGGGCTTCCAAGGTTTCAATCAGCACCGCTGTTTGAATGGTCATGTGCAGGCTACCTGCAATACGGGCGCCTTTCAGCGGCTGCGTTTTTGCGAACTCTTCGCGCACGGCCATCAGACCGGGCATTTCTGTTTCGGCAATCGCAATTTCACGACGACCCCAGTCAGCTAGACTGAGATCAGCAACTACAAAATCTTGAACTGTTTCATTCACAGCGTTCATGTCACAAAGCTCCATGCATTCTGACCGACAACGCTACAGGCGCTAGAACACCACAATCGCAATCGGTCCGGATTGGGTGAGCGCCGTTTATCTCAGGAAAAGAATCAGCGAGACCGCTGACTGTCTAAGACCATCCGGCTGAGCCTGGCGGCATTGTGCACAAACTGTGCAAATCACCGTCGCAACGCTCCTCAACCGGACAAACGTCAATAATTCAACGCAACATTGTAACTTGTTCAGACCAGAGAAGGTGGCTCGTGCAGTTTCACAATATCAATTTGCTTAGCATCGTAGCGTGGGTACTGCCTAAGCACCAAGGGATCATGACCCGGCACGATATGGTCTGGCGAGTCCGCTAATCGCTGTAATTTGGCATAGCCATCCACCATGTCACCCACGTGATACACGATGGGAAAAGGTGAAATGTTGTGCATATTGTCGTAATAATGACTGGCGTCTGACGCCAGAACCACCCAACCGCGTGCAGTGTGAACACGCACAGACTGCAGACCCTTCGTATGACCCCCAATGAGTGCCAATTCAATCCCAGGCATTAAAGCTGTATCGCCCTCATGAAAAACCACCCGGTCTGCATACACGTTGCGCACCAACGTCACCACATCCTCAACATCGTACGCATGCCTAAAAACGCCATGACACATGTGATGTCCGCAAGCGTAATGAACCTCAGCCTCTTGGATATGGAATCGTGCATTCGGGAGCTTATCGAGGTTACCCGCGTGGTCATAATGCAGATGCGTAATGATCACATCCTGAATAGACTCAGGGGTGATATCGAGCACTTCCAAGGACGCAATCGGGCACTTAATCAGTTGACGCTGCCTTTCCTTAGCGGCACGTTCACCAAACCCAGTGTCGACCAGCACTGTGCGTTCTGGACTACGAATCAGCCACACAAAAAAATCCATGGGCATGGCACCATCATGTGCATCGGTCGAAATAAAATTATCTTTGCGGGTCCGTTTCTCTAAATGCGCATAACGAATGGCATAGATCTCGTACTTCGGAAGGCTCGTTTGCTGACTCATGACTTCTCCTCCAAACCTGCCTCAGATTCACTCTCGGTTAAAACCTGTAAGGCTGCCTGACGCGCGCACTCAATATGGTGCTGTGCGGCTGCACACGCTCCTTGCTCATCGCGCTTCACAATAAAGTCTAAAAGCTCACGGATCTCACGCACACTGTGAGTCGCCCGATCCGTCATAGAAAACGATGTCGCACGCAATAGATTAATCCGTGAATGCATGCTCGGCAGAATTTCTGCCACCAAATGATTGCCGCAACCGGTGAGCAACGTGTCATAAAAATGCTGCTTCGCGATTAACAGTCCTTCACGATCTCCCGCATTCGCACATCGGTCGAGTTCTTCGACTGCCTCTCGCAACTGCGCAATCTCTTCTTGAGTGGCTAACCGTGCAAACATCTGTGCGGCATACCCTTCGAGCAAAGCCCGCAATGCATATAAGTCCTGCGCTTCTTTGAGGGACATCCGCGCCACACTCGGTCCGCGGTGCGGTTCAATCACCACCAAGCGCTCGGCTTCTAAGGCCCGTAGTGCCTCACGCAGCGTCGGGCGACTGATGCGCAACTGATCGCACAAAGCTTGTTCACGCAAACGCTCACCCGGTCTAAGTCGACCCTGCTCAATGGCTTCGCGCAAATACGCTTGTACTTGTTCCCGCAAAGTCGCAGGTTTGATAAATGACATGAAACACCTTTCACCGAAGAATACGGACTATTGAGAGCGCACACACTGGACGCTTCGCTTAAAACATTCGACAACTCTATCAGATTGTCTGACAATCTGCTTGACAGAACGTCGACTGGCTTTGCACAATTTACCCGTACTTTAACCTTTGGCCTCATCAGCCGGAAATTTTTATGTGTCATCGACACAAAGGAGGCTCACATGAGCAGCAAACAAGAAACAGAAAAACTTTTTGAAGAAGGTCTACAAGTTCGTCGCGAGGTGCTCGGCGCAGAATACGTCGATGGCGGCATTGCCAAAGCCAATGACTTCATGATGGCATTCCAGCACATCACCACAGAATGGTGCTGGGGCTACGCATGGACACGCGATGGTCTGGACCGTAAAACACGCAGTATGCTCAACTTGGCCATGCTCACGGCACTGAATCGTCCCAATGAAATCAAACTGCACACCAAAGGCGCGCTGGCCAACGGTGTCACGCCGGACGAAATTAAAGAAATTCTCTTGCATGCCACAGTCTATTGCGGCATCCCAGCCGGTCTGGATGCTTTTAAAGTTGCCAACCAAGTGCTCGAAGAAGAAGGTGCGTTTGAGGACAAAAAATAATGACCACAAAAGCTTCCATTGGATTCATCGGTCTGGGCAGCATGGGCTGGCCCATGGCCGGCCATCTCCATAAAGCCGGCTATGAACTGCATGTTTTAGATGCAGATCCAGCACGTGCACAGCAATTTACGCAAGAGTTTGGCGGCACAGCCCATCCTAACGGACAATCACTGGCGCAACAAAGTCAAATTATCATTAGCATTTTGCCAACCAGCGATATTGTGCAAACCGTTCTATGTGCCCCAGACGGTGTCTTGGCGGGTTTACAGCCCAATACCGTCGTCATTGACATGACTTCAGGTGTGCCCACCATCACCAAAGCCTTGGCCGAACAAGTGCAAAAAGCCGGTGGTCAGCTCGTCGATGCGCCCGTCTCTGGTGGTGTACCTCGTGCCAACACAGCAGAGCTCTCCATTATGTTTGGTGGTCCAGCTGAGACCTTGGCACGCGTTGAACCCATTCTGCATACTATGGGCAATGCCATTCAACACACCGGAGACGTTGGCGCCGCACACGCCATGAAAGCCCTGAACAATCTGGTTTCCGCCGGTGGATTTTTGATTGCGGCTGAAGCACTGATGATTGGCAAACGCTTTGGGCTCGATCCTGACACGATGATTGATGTGCTCAATGCATCGACTGGCATGAACAACAGCACACAAAAGAAATTCAAGCAGTTCGTGCTGAGCGGAAAATACAATGCCGGATTCGGCTTAGATCTGATGGTTAAAGACTTAAGCATTGCACTGGGCATTGCCCAAGACACGTCAACTTCGTCACCGTTTTCTGCGATGTGTCGTGAACTGTGGGCCAGTACCGCAACCATGTTGGGACCGGGTCAAGATCACACTGCCATTGCCAAACTGGTGGAAAAAATCAACTCGGATAGCATCAGTTAACACAAACTGATCGACACTGACCGACCAAGAAAAACCCGCAATTTCCTCTACACAGGAGACTGCGGGATTTTTAATGGTTGTTGAGGCATCTTATCGATGCACTCAACATCTCACTCATACACCGATTAGATGCCAGCGGCTTCTTTCAGTGCTTGTGCTTTGTCGGTAGCTTCCCAAGTGAACTCGGGTTCGCTACGACCAAAGTGGCCATAGGCAGCGGTTTTTGTATAGATCGGACGCAACAGATCCAACATGTTCACAATACCGCGTGGACGCAGATCAAAGTGTTCACGCACCAATTCAGCCAGACGCTCATCTGACACCACACCCGTACCTTCGGTGTAAACCGTGATGTTGATGGGCTCAGCCACACCAATCGCGTAACTCACTTGCACCTGGCACTGACGGGCCAGACCAGCAGCCACGACGTTTTTAGCGACGTAGCGAGCAGCATAAGCGGCTGAACGATCCACTTTAGAAGGATCTTTACCGGAGAAAGCGCCACCACCGTGTGGGCAAGCACCACCATATGTATCAACAATGATCTTACGACCTGTCAGACCGCAGTCACCTTGTGGGCCACCAATCACAAAGCGACCGGTTGGGTTCACCAAGAATTTGGTGTCAGGTGTCAACAAACCATCTGGAAAGCATGGACGAATAATTTCTTCAATCACGGCTTCACGAATGGTGCTCTCGCTCACATCAGGTGCGTGCTGTGTGGAGACCACGACCGTATCCACTTCGACAGGACGACCATCGACATAACGGAACGTAATCTGTGATTTGGCATCTGGGCGCAACCAAGGCAGACGGCCATCTTTACGCAATTCGCTTTGGCGCTGCATCACACGGTGGGCATACCAGATTGGGGCAGGCATCAAATCAGGTGTTTCATCGCAAGCGTAACCAAACATCAAACCTTGATCGCCCGCACCTTGATTCAACAGATCTTCAGGTAAGCGGTCAACGCCTTGGGCAATGTGGGGTGATTGTTTGTCAAAGCCCACCAACACAGCGCAGCCTTTGTAATCAATCCCGTAATCGCTGTTGTCATAGCCGATGCGCTGAATGGTGTCACGCGCCACTTGGATGTAATCCACATTGGCTGTGGTGGTGATTTCACCCGCTAAAACAACCAGTCCGGTGTTGCAAAGTGTTTCAGCTGCCACACGTGCATCGGGGTCTTGTTCAAAAATAGCGTCCAGAATGGCATCTGAAATCTGATCAGATACTTTGTCGGGATGACCTTCAGATACGGATTCAGAGGTGAACAGAAAATCGTTCAGTTTCATTGACATAACAAACACGTCCTTCAAGTTTTGTGCGCAAGGCTGCGCGTTACATGAGGCGCAGCACCCTAAGCATATTGAAGACGGTTTGTCTTACGATCGGACCACGGGCGCGACGCTTTAGCGGAATACTACAAACACCGAAATCGGTGTGGACTGCTCCGCAAGTTGTCGGTTAACTCAACAGTCCGAATCGGATATTAACAAAATTTCCTTTGTCAAGTGAAGGAACCCTGCTCGCATCATGCGTATTTTTAATGACTGACTGTTTATGGTTGACTGTTTTCCATCAAAGAAAACAGTCAACCTTTACGTTTCAGATCAGTACACCCAAGTGTTACAGATATCTTTGCTAAGAAATGTACTTAATCAGAAGCAATATCCAACTTTTCAATAATGGCTGACCATTGTTTCTGATCATTGTGAAGCGCAGTTTTAAATTGCTCCGTGGTCAACCCTGGATATTCCAGCCCCATTGACGTCATTTGCTCAACAACTTCGGGCTTACGCATAATCCGATCCAGTTCAGTCCAAATCTTTTCTTTAAGTTCTGGATTCAGTCCAGCTGGGGCTAAAACACCATACCAATTCACAGTTTGAAAACCTGGCACAGTTTCATTGACCGCCGGTACATCAGGCAAAATGCGACTGCGCTCAGGCCCTGTAACCGCCAATAGCCGCATCGCGCCCGATTTCACATGTGGCAGAATAAGTGATGTTCCACCAGCAAACACTTGAACTTCATCTTGTATGAGGGCAAGCGCTGCTGGACCACCCCCACGATACGGGACATGCAACATATCGAGATCAGCAGCATCAGTGAGTGACGCCATCGTTAAGTGATTAATACTGCCAATACCACCTGAAGAATAGGCGAGTTTTCCGGGGTTTTGCTTTGCATACTCGACCAATTCTTCAAAGGTTTGAAACGGCGAATTTGCATTGACAGCAATCCCTGTTGTCACGTGCGCCAACATAGAAACTGGTTCAAACGACTCAACAGGATCAAATGGTAATTTTTTGTAAAGTGATCCGGACATCGCGTGCGTTGACACGCCCCCAACCTCAAGCGTGTAGCCATCCGGTGCGGCACGAGCCACATGTCCAGCACCGATCGTTCCTCCTGCACCTGTCACGTTTTCAACAATCATGGGTTGACCTGAAGCAGGAAAAAAGTCTGCGCCAACCATGCGCGCTAAAATGTCTGTCGTTCCTCCCGCAGCAAACGGAGAAATAACCCGAATTACTTTCTCGGGATAAGACGCCACGGGATCTGCGGCCAATACACTCGACGACAACACACATGTCGCTGCGAATAATGCGGCACCAGCAAACTGTTGCATAGAAAAAATCTGTTTCAATCTCATGACTTAAGTCCTCCTAAAAGTTAGGATTCAGTATATGAGCGGCTCACCGCCACCTCTACGTTCATCAGAACTTGTTCCGCAGCACGGAATCACATCGTCTCTGAAAAGCAAAAGTCATGACAAAGCGTATCAACCCTATCGTCAGAGCACTCGATTTATTGCGGGCACTGAATCGTCAACCGCAAAACTCATTAAGTCATCTGCACCGTGTCACCGGATTACCAAAATCAACTGTGCACCGGATTCTGGCAACCTTAAAAAGTGAAGGCTACGTTCAATCTGACATCGGCAAAGGAATGTACTCGCTAACCGAAAAAGTGCGTTCTTTGAGTGTGGGCTATACCGACTATGATCTAACTGTGGAATTAGGCGCAAATATTCTGCTGAAGATCACTAGGCAAACAGGTTTGCCATTGGCTATTGGAACCATCCACGGCGGACGCATCCTTGTGCGATACAGCAGCATGCCATACAGCCCAATCGGATCAGAACATACGACAGTGGGCCATGAGCACAATCTACTGGAGTCCGCATTAGGACAAGCCTACCTAGGGTTTTGCTCTGAAGCTGAAAGGCAACGACTCACCGAGCTTTTAATCAGCGCAGCCTCATCTCCCGAACAGATCGAGCAAATTACAAACCGAATAAACCGAACGGCATCCAGTACTCAACAAAGAGGCTATGGGTTTCGTGCTTCAGACACACCCGGATCTACAACATCTATTGCCATCCCCTTAAAAAAACAAGATGAGATTCTTGGTGCATTAAGTTTGACAACTTTTTCTGCTTTGATCACTCACAAGACAACTCAGGAATGCCTGACTGTTTTACAAACTGCCGCGACAGAAATCATACAAAAAGTATCGGATCGATTGACGCCATAGATTCCGCGTCACGGAACATTTTGTTTGTCGATACAAAACCGACCGTCTGCACCGCTATCCTTTCAAGTGAAACCTTCAACGACACAGGTCATGCTGACTTGTGCAACTTATCTCACTTGTCTGGGGACACTATGAAACTAATCAGCTACGCATTGCCTGAAGAGCCTGAAATCGCCCGAGTTGGGTTTGTGATTTCCGATGATGAATTTGTGAGCGTCGCTCAAGCATGTAACACCCAGGACACATTCTCTTTACCTGCTCTGACCGACATTCATTCAATCATTGAAGCAGGTCCTGAGGTTTGGAAAAAACTCACTGCTCTTGAGCAAAGCATTCAGAACAATCTAGAAGATTTAGAGCGCCTACGGATCGATGATGTCATCATTCTGCCTGCAGTCCAGAAACCTTCTAAATTATGCGGCCTTGCTTTAAACAATAGCGCCAACACAGACCGTATCTTATCTGGCCCCAAACATCCTGCACTTTTTACCAAACCATTGACTGCACTCGTTGGGCATGGTCAGCCCATTCTCCTTAAAGGGCACTATGGCCGGGTGCATCCTGAGCCAGAACTCGCACTAATCATCGGCAAAAAAGCCACTGATATTGCAGCTAAGGATGCATACGATTATGTGTTTGGTTATACCGTACACAACGATCTGACCTCACCCACAATGCGTAACGAAGATTCCTTCCATTACCGGGCCATTCATCCCGCAAAAGAAGGTGAAGACATTGTGTATGTCGACAGTCATGTCTCTTACAGTGGTCGCTATAAAGGTTCTGATACTTTCTCACCACTTGGGCCTTGGATTGTCACGAAAGACGAAATCCAAAATCCTCATGATTTAAACATCGAATGCCATGTTCGTGATGAGTGTTATGCCAGCGATAACACTCAGAATCTGTTCCACAAAATACCCGAGGTGCTTGAGTTTATTTCGGCATACACCACATTGCTACCAGGTGATGTCGTGTCATTAGGCACAGCTCTCGCCTCCAGTGGAAAGCCCGGTCGGGCAGTTCAAAATGCTGACCTTAATATCATGGGTGGCCCCGTGAGCGTCACAATTCAAAGTATTGGTCGCCTAAGCAATCCCGTGAAAAAAGTGTAAATCTGAAAACTGCGGGACAAGACAAATGGTTTTGTTCCGCTTAAACCCACAAAAAACAGCACTAGAAAACGAGGTACTTACCCACCCAGATAAGCCTGACGCACGGCATCATTACTCAGCAGGTTCTGTCCAGTGTCCTCAAGCACCATGCGACCGTTCTCGAGCACATAGCCTCGATCGGCAATCTGCAAGGCTTTATGCGCATTTTGTTCCACCAGAAAAACGGTCACCCCTTCATCTCGTACCATGGTGACAATCTCAAAAATCTGAGCAATAATTAAAGGCGCCAATCCCAGTGTGGGCTCATCCAGTAAAAGCAGTCTAGGCTGACTCATCAATGCCCTGCCGATCGCCACCATCTGCTGCTCACCGCCCGACAAAGTACCTGCTCGTTGCGCTGCACGCTCACGCAATCTTGGAAACAATTCAAAGACATGGGTGATCCCGGCTTCAATCTCATGCTTATCCAGAAAAAAGCCACCCATTTGCAGGTTCTCAGTGACCGTCAACGCGGGAAACACGCGTCGACCTTCTGGAGAAATCGCTAAACCCTTGCGCATAATCTGATGCGTAGGCAACATCGCAACATCTTCGCCATGCAACAGAATTTGTCCTTGCGTTGCTCTCGGATTGCCACACACAGTCATCAAAAGCGATGTTTTACCAGCCCCGTTCGAACCGATCAGTGAAACAATTTCACCTTCATTCACGTGCAAACTGACATCATCGACCGCACAAATCGCACCATAATGCGTACTGAGATGTCGAATATCCAGCATCGCAGCCTTACCCGTCTGAGCAGAATTCTGCGTCATAATTATTCTTCTCCCAGATAGGCCTTGATCACACGTTCGTCATTACGGACTTTCTCGGGAATATCCAACGCAATTGGACGTCCATGCTCCATCACTAAAATCCTTTCAGCCACGCCCATCACTAAACTCATGTCGTGTTCAATTAAGAGCACGCACACATCAAACTCATCCCGCAAACGGCCAATCAACAGTTGAAGGTCTTTTTTCTCTTGGGGGTTTAAGCCTGCAGCGGGTTCATCGAGCATCAAAACTCGGGGCTGCGTGACCATGCATCTGGCAATTTCAAGTCGACGTTGATGACCATAAGCAAGGTTGCCGGCTTCTCGGTTCGCAAATTCGCGCAAATCCATGTAATCCAGCCAGAACAATGCTTGCTTAAGCATCTTCTCTTCAGTCTCACGATAGCGGCGCGTTTTGAGAAGCCCGGTCAGCATGTTGGTGCGCAGATTATGTTGCGCCACCAATAAATTCTCCAAGACCGTCATGCTCTTGAATAGTCGCACGTTCTGAAACGTGCGCACCACGCCTTGGCGAGCCACTTGATGGCTACCCATAGAGGCAATTTCTCGGCCTTGCAAACGAATACTGCCCGTTGTCGGTTTGTAAAAACCACTGATGCAATTAAAGACCGTGGTTTTACCCGCCCCATTTGGGCCAATCACAACAAAGATTTCACGCGGCTTTACAGAAAAACTAATGCCATCGACGGCCAGCAATCCACCAAACCGCATACTCAGGTCGGTCACTGTCAGAAACGAATCGTCGTTTGCCATCACGACACCTCCACGTGAGGTCGTTTACTGGGCAACAAGCCTTGCGGGCGCCAGATCATCATCAAGATCATAATGAGCCCAAAGACCAACATCCGATACTGTGCAAACTCACGCGCAAACTCAGGCACCACGGTAATTAACACCGCAGCTAAAATCACACCCAACTGCGAACCCATTCCGCCCAGCACCACAATCGCTAGGATCAAAGCAGATTCCATAAATGTAAAGGATTCTGGATTCACAAAACCCTGACGTGCCGCAAAAAACGCACCACCAAACCCGGCAAACACCGCACCCAGCGTAAACGCAGACAGCTTGATCGACATGGGATTAAGCCCTAACGAGCGGCATGCAATCTCATCTTCGCGCAAAGCTTCCCAAGCCCGTCCAATTGGCATACGCAGCAATCGATTCGAGACCCACAGTGTGATCAAAGCCAACACCAAGGCCATCAAATACAGGAAGATCACCATGTGCATGGTGTTATATGTGAGCCCAAAGAATTGGTGAAATGTTTCAACTCCTGCCACGCTCGAGCGACGTGTCATTTCAAGGCCAAACACCGTGGGTTTAGGAATATTGGCAATACCGTCAGGCCCGCCGGTAAAGCTGGTCAAATTAATCAGCAGCAAACGAATAATTTCCCCGAACCCGAGCGTCACAATGGCCAGATAGTCGCCTCGCAAGCGCAAGACTGGGAACCCAAGCATCAACCCAAAAAAGCCCGCCATCACGCCAGCAACTGGCAAGGCCTCCCAAAAGCTCCAACCTAACCAGTGATAAAGCAGGGCAAAGGTATAGGCGCCGGTTGCGTAAAACCCTGCAAAGCCCAAATCTAGGAGACCCGCAAAACCCACCACAATATTGAGCCCCAGACCCAACATGATGTAAATCAAGGCGAGCGTCGCAATATCGACTGCGTTGCGACCCGCCAAAAATGGCCAGACCACCAACACAACCAATCCAAGCAACATCCACACCAGGTTTTTATGTCTTGCCCCCCCTAACGCAGGTAAGACAATCGTAGGTGCTTTCCACGACACATATTGCTTCAAAGCAGGCCGAAATAGCTGCACCACAAAAACCGCCAAGCAACCCCAGATCAGGAATGCCCAATCCGGATTCACGATGGTTTTTGAGCCAATTCGCTCTAGCCGAAACCCAAAAATAGGCATGATCAACAAAGCTGTAATAATCGCTGCTGATATCGCACCTGTGAAATTTTGTCGCCAATCAAATCCGCGCACAGAACTTGACCTCACTGCTGTACGCATCAGACTTTCTCCACCTCGGGTTTACCGAGTAAACCACTGGGTCGCACCAGAAGCACGAGCACCAACACCGAGAAAGCCACAATGTCTTTGTATTCAGAAGAAATGTAGGCAGCGGCCAATGTTTCAGCGACACCCAGCAACACGCCTCCGAGCATGGCACCTGGAATCGATCCAATACCTCCCAGCACGGCCGCTGTAAAAGCTTTAATGCCTGCGAGAAACCCAATAAACGGATTGAGCTTACCAACTGCGAGCGCAATCAACACACCGCCCACAGCAGCCAGCATCGCACCCAAGACAAACGTAAACGAAATCACCTTGTTGGTATCAATCCCCAACAAATTCGCCATGTGCATGTCTTGTGAACAGGCACGCGACGCTCGACCCATGCGTGAATGACCAATATAGAGAGTGAGCAGCGCCATCAGCACAACTGTCACAACAATGATTAGGACGCGCGCATAAGGGATAAAAATCTCAAAACCCCCTTCACTACCGAATCGGAACGCGCCAGGCAACAAGGCGGGCACAGCCATATCTCGGGCACCCTGACCCAAAGCAACCCAGTTTTGTAAAAAGATCGACATGCCAATGGCTGAAATTAAAGGCACCAGTCGCGGACTGTTGCGCAACGGCTTATAAGCCAGCTTATCAATCGCAAATCCGTAAGTGCCGGTAAAGATCATGGCGACAATCAGCATCAGCATAATGATGAGCCAGATTGGCAAACCACTTTGAACACCAATGGCCGAGAGCGTCACTAAACCGACATAGCCGCCAATCATGTAAATTTCGCCGTGTGCGAAATTAATGATGCCAATAATACCGTACACCATGGTGTAACCAATCGCAATTAAGGCGTAAATAGCGCCAAGCGACACACCATTGAAAAGTTGCTGGATTAACTGCGAAAGCACGTCATCCATGTACACCCGACCCCACGATCAATGTTTAAAACGCACACAACGATCCGAAGCTGACCCTGAGGTTTTGTGTGGCAAACACTCAAAACCTCAGGATTCAGAACTCAGAACATTGCGCTTCTGTCTGTTTCAGACTTATTTAGCAGGTGTTTTACTGCCATCTGCATGCCACTCAAAGATATCAAATACAAAATCTTTGAGGTCACCCTGCTCATTCCAGGCCACTGCGCCAATGGGCGTATTGAACTGATTGGCGTGTAGGTAATCAGCCACTTTGTCCGGATCATCACCCACTGCTTTCAGAGCTTCAGCTAAAACTTGCACGCCCGTAAAGGCGGTCATCTGGAAAGCACCTGATGGATCGCGTTTGTTGTCTTTAAACGCTTTCACAATTGCAGCGTTCTCTGGGTTTTGTGAAAAGTCGGTTGGCAATGTCAGCAACATGCCTTCAACGGCCTCACCTGCGATGGCATTCACATCCGGGTTACCCACACCCTCGGGCCCCATCATGGGCACTTTAAGACCTTGTTCTGCACCTTGACGCAACAGCAAACCCATTTCTGGGTGATAGCCACCAAAGTAGACGAAATCAACGCCTTCGCTCTTGAGCTTGGTGATGACGGCTGAATAGTCACTGTCACCGGCGTTAATGCCCTCAAACAGCACCACATCCACGCCCGCATCTTTCAGGACATCACGCACGTTGGCGGCAATCCCTTGACCATAGGATTGTTTGTCGTGAAGGACGGCCACTTTACTGGGCTTGACGTTATTGATGATGTATTTCGCAGCGGCTGGACCTTGCTGGTCATCGCGACCAATGGTGCGAAAGATATAGTGATAACCATTGTTGTCGGTCAGGGCAGGTGCGGTAGCCGACGGTGTTAACACCACCACCCCTTCATTGTCGTAAATCGGCATGGCCGCAATCGCAGCACCCGAACAAACCGGTCCGATCACATAATTCACCTTGTCGTTCACAACACGGTTAGCTGCCACAGGCCCTTGCTTAGGCTCACATGCATCATCCACGATGACCGTTGTCAGTTTTTCACCATTAATCCCACCTTCAGCATTAATGAGTTCAACGGCGGTAGCCACGCCTTCTTTCACCATATCCCCGTACTGGGTCAATGGACCTGTGGCCGGGATCACCATGGCAATGGTAATTTCTGCTTGAGCCGACGAAAAAGCCATCAGGCTTGCGCTGCCTAAAACTGCGGCGAGTGTTTTAATACGAAAAGAAACAGACATATTCGCACTTCCAAAAAAATCAGTTTGACCACAGAGCCTGCTTGAACATGGCACAACACCAAAGACTCCGACGACTAAACAAGTCTATGTGTTTTAGATAAAGACCACAATCTGGTTAACCATTACAAAAAACTTACTCAAATCGACTCACCGTACATTTGATGTTCTCTTCCTACTTCTCCATCAACACCTAGCAGCACACAATCGCTAGGATTTACTTCAACTCCATAGGCTGACACGGAATAACTTTCCGCCTATATTGACCCACCCAATTTTCGTCAATATTGTCTCTGCATAGTACAGAATATTTTTTGCTGTATTGAAGTCACGGTTGCAACTACCGATTTGTTGACGACTCAATGCTTGGTTCGCTCTCCTTAGTCAGTTCAATTACCACAAAGCTAAAGAGTTCTTATCTATATATGGAAATCATTCTAGCTGTAAAGATTCCCAAATTCACTGCTAGCCTACGGAGGCTCTGTGACGCATGAACAATCGGCGAAACTCTCCTTACAGGAGCAAAGCTAACAAATAGCGGTGACCCTATTTGGGTGATCGTGTCGTAACATGGTCGCTTATGAATCTATTCATTTGAGTACGTAGGCATAGATTCGGATAGATTTAAGCTAACGGTTACTAACCCTCATTTAAGCAGTCACTTCCTTCAGACCAGGTCCGTCATCGTCTTTGCGAGGTTTCTGAAGAATCCAAATCCCCGCCAACACAGCCAAGCCAATCAGACTGATCACAAAATCCGGCATAATTAGGCAGATACCGGCCGCAAAGAGCACCACACGCTCCCAAGCCTTGGCCTTACTCATAAAGAATCCAATCATCGAGCTACTGACTGCGACCATGCCCAGAATTGCTGTCGCAACCGCCAAAATAAGCGGTACAACCGTCACGTTATCCATAACCAGAATTGGATTGTAAATAAAGATGTAAGGAATGATGAACGCAGCAATCGCCAGCTTGACGGCCGTCACCCCACTCTGGAACGGATTGGCGCGCGCAATCCCTGCACCGGCATAAGCCGCCAGACACACTGGGGGTGTGATATCAGCCACAATCCCGAAATAGAACACGAACATGTGGACTGCAATTGGCGACAAATCAAAACCATTGATCAATGCGGGTGCTGCGACGGTCGCCGTCACCACATAGTTAGCCGTTGTCGGCAGACCCATGCCAAGCACGAGACAAGCAATCATCGTAAAGAACAAAGCCAAGAACAAAACGCCACCAGACAAGGCAATGATGCTGGTTGCGAACTTCGCACCCAACCCAGTCATGCTGACCACACCGGCAATAATACCGGCTGTGGCCACCGCTGCAATCACTGGCAAAGCCACGCGTGCGCCCTGCTCCAGCACATAGATAATCTTGCGAAATCCCATGCGCGTTTCTTTACGCACCATGCTCACCAAGAAAGCTGTCAGAATCCCCATGATGGCGGCTCTTTGTGGCGTATAGCCAATCATGACTGTCCCTGTAATCACGAATAACGGCAGCAGCATATAGCCGTATTGCTTCATGAGGATGCCAACATTAGGCAACTCTGACTTGGGCAGCCCCACAATGCGCAAACGCTTGGCTTCAAAGTGGGTCCCAATGAAGATCCCCAAGAAATACAAAATGGCTGGAATAATGGCAGCCGCCATCACCACCGCATACGAAACACCTAAGTACTCCATCATGATAAAAGCGGCTGCCCCCATGATGGGTGGCATGATTTGACCGCCCGTGGAAGCTGAAGCTTCGGTTCCCGCAGCAAACTCCGGCTTAAAGCCTGCGTTTTTCATCATAGGAATGGTAAAGGAACCGGATGCCACGGTATTGCCCACCGAGCTACCCGATACCATGCCTTGCAAGGCACTGGCCACCACAGCCGCTTTGGCGGTTCCACCGGTAAACCGTCCTGTCAATCCAAATGCGAGATCGTTAAAAAATTGACCAATGCGTGTGTGAATCAAAAGCACACCAAAAAACAAGAACAGGTAAATGTACTTTGCGGAAATCTGTATCGGTGTGCCAAACACCCCACTATCTCGATACCAAAGTTTGGTCGCAACATCGTCAAAATCATAACCTTGATGCGACAGAAGCTGTGTCGGGATGTAATTGCCAAACATGGCATAGCCAATCATCACCAGCGCCACCAGCACAATCGGCAGTCCGACCGTTCGACGGGTCGCTTCAAGCAACAACACAATGCCGGCAACCGACAGATAAGTGTCATATTCGCTATAACCCCACGTCACGCCCATCAACAGCTCATCAAAGTTGATGACCTTGTAGTAAGTAATGTACATCGCAGCAAATGCCAGCACCACGTCATACCAAGGGACGGATTTTTGAAACAGTTGCTGACCTTTCACCCTCGGGAACAGTAAGAAAATCAGCCCCAAGGCGGTACCCAGATGCAGGGCACCCTGTTTTTGTGAGGGTAGTGTGCCGAAATACCCGGTATACAGATGGAAGACGGTCAGAGCCACCCCAAGGAACATCACCACCCAGGCCCACATGCCGATATTTTCTCGGAAGTTACTCTCCCGATCATATTTTTGAAGAATCGCTTGCGCATCTTTTTCTGCGGCCAGTGCCTGCTCTTCTTTGCTCAGGGCGCTCTCATTTCTATCCATTACAACGATTCCTTTCCAAGGACAACCACCACAATCTTTTTCGGATGCAATTTTGATTAACCTAATTCAATGTCTGCATCGGGCCGAGCGTTTTGTTTTATCATCATTGCGCGACCTGTCTTAATCAAAAAGATGCGTTGACCTCCATCAGGGGAACGCTCCCTGCAAACTGATACAACCGCAGTGAGCCAACAATTTCACGACAAACGTGAAGGCGCGTCGACTGTTGGCGAAGACCGACCGGTCTCCACATTGTTTTTTGTCATCTGAACCCCAGACAAACAACGATATGCCCCGAGCTCAATGCACTAGAAGAGCATGAAAAACCCTTTCCAGAGTTTTCCATGCTGGGACCTGATGACTCAGGATTGATTACTTCTTGGCAATATCATCAAGGCTTTTGATGCCTGTGGCTTTACGAGTCACGATCTGAACCACTTCAGGATAGACGTGGCCGATAAAGGCAACGTTATTCACCTGACGATCTTTAAACTGACCTTCACCGTTCACAGCATTCAGAGCAGGGACGTGAACCGTCATACCGGCGTCCATCTTGCCGCGACCGATTGTGGCCAAGTTTTCCAGTGACGCACCCGTTTCAACGTTGGTAAAGTTGCCATCTGCGTGTTTATTCCAGACGTTGGCAATTTCACCGCCCAGTGGGTAGTAAGTTCCACCTTGGCTACCTGTACCCAGAACGAATTCTTTTTTGCGCTTGTCTTTCGTGGCTTTCACTTCAGCAACGGGGCCATCGACCTTCAAGCCACGCTCTTCATAATAGCGTTTAGCACCTGGGTGAATCGGCAGACCTTGTGCACCATTGAGTGCGTTCTCTAGTGTTAACTGAACACCTTGAGCGTGCGTGATCTCATTGGAATTCTCGACCATGGCTTTAGCCATCTGATAGGCCAGCTCATCGTCAATTGTGTCAGTATTCACTACCATCACAGCAAAAGCTGCAATGGTTGGCACATCGGCATCAAGGAATTTATACGCAGTTTTTGGGATCACGTAACGACCGTAGCGGTTTTCTTTTTCCGCTTTCTCAATCACGGCGTCGGACAGACCCAGCATCACCACGTCACCTGTAGACGCATTCAAGCTCTCAATACTACCGGCGGGCACACCCAGAATACCGATCGAAATGTCGATGTTACCGTCTTGAACAAGATCTGCAGCGTTTCCAAATCCTTCCTGAAACGCCTGATAGTCACCCTCGCCCAAACCGTAACCTTGCAAAATGACGCGCGAGACTGAGTTGGTCTCACTGGCAGCCGGCCCAATCGCAATTTTTGCGGCGTGCGCACTACCAAAAACAGCCAATGCGGATGCCACACCAGCCAACGCAAAACGTTTCAGGGTTTTTTTTGTACTGATCATATTGATGCCTCCAAAATTTCACTGTCATTGCGACAGCGTTCGTACACCTGAACGTTGAAGTTCGTCAAAAAATCACTCTGACCGATTCAACGTATCGTGTCAAAAACTCTTTTTAGCAGGACTCAAAAGTCCCGCAAAAAAACAGTATCTGCCAAAAAGGATACTTAGCCACAGGTCCACTCGTCAAGGCGATTCAACAGATTTAGGTACTAATACTGATAGTATCTTTTAGTGACTACTCTTGATTTTTTGGGTTTTTCTTGTACATTCATCACAAAAATCCCGGTCTCCAAAGCACAGAAACCGGGCAAACTTTCTTCCTTTTATAGCGCACACCCTACTTTA